>JAPLKZ010000010.1:146378-363715 GCA_026387835.1 Candidatus Saganbacteria bacterium | reverse complement strand
GGTTCAGCAGTTTAACGGTCGCAATGTCTCCGAAGAACTTTCTGTCTTTTGTATTCATGCCCGGGGATGCTTTTGAGCGTGAACGATCATTTTTCAAGGGGCAAGCCGGCTTCTTCCCTTTTTGCGCCTTCTTGACAAGACCTTTCTTCCGGCCATGCTGGAGTTTTTTGACATGAATCCGTGCACTCTTTTTCTGTGGATGTTGCTCGGTTTAAAAGTTCTTTTTACCATATTCCCCTGTGTTTTTATTATACATATTCATCTGTTTTATGTCAAGCAAACGGCGGTTTTGTGTGTTATAATATCTTTGAAAGAATATGATTGTTTCAGTAAATATTAATGCTAGTCGTTTTCTGGTTTTCCACAACTTTTTGCTGCCTGTGGATATGGTTGTTGATAACTTTGGTTTTTGTTCATATTAAAGGGTAAATTTGATGATGTTTTATATCAAAGAGGTAGCATTAAATGATTATTAATGAGATGCTGTCTGTGGATAATTTGTAATAAATTATGACTACTGAAACGGCTTTGAAAGATCTCTGGTCAAGGGCGTCGGCTGCTTTGATCAAGCGATTAAGTAAGCCCATCTACGAAACCATTATCTCATCTACAAGGCCTATCGCCATAGAAGACGGGATCCTTCTTCTTGCCGTCCCTAATGTCTTTTCTCAGGACTGGCTGATCGAAAAAAAATGCGATTCTTCGATCCTGCTGTCGATAAATGAATCCGGGGGCGGCAATGTAAGGGCGATCAAATTTGTGGTCATACCCAGAGATGATCTTTCGGACATGGACGACGAGAAAGAAAAAAACCCGGCATCTTTAAAGTCCGCGGTCATCACCGCGCCTTTCCTTAATCCGAGGTATACTTTCGACAATTTTGTTGTCGGCCACGGCAACAGGTTTGCCCATGCGGCGACACTTGCCGTTTCCGAGTCGCCCGGCAAAGCATATAATCCTTTGTTCTTATACGGCGGGGTAGGGCTGGGAAAGACCCATTTGATGCAGGCCGTAGGTTTTCATATACTAAAGACCAATCCCAAGGCCAAGGTCGCCTATCTTACATCCGAAAAATTCACAAACGAGGTCATAGATTCCATCAGGTACGACAGGATGAATGCTTTTCGTAACAAATACCGCGGCGTGGACGTGCTTATGATTGATGACATTCAGTTCATAAAAGGAAAAGAACGGACCCAGGAGGAATTCTTTCACACATTCAACGCACTTTATGAAGCCAATAAACAGATAATTATCAGCAACGACCGGCCTCCAAAGGAGATCGAAGACGTAGAGGAAAGGTTAAGGAACCGGTTTGAGTGGGGGCTGATCGCCGATATTCAGCAGCCTGATTTTGAGACGCGCGTTGCGATCCTGAAGAAAAAGGCCGAATTGGAAGAGATCTCCGTGCCGGATGATGTCCTTACGCTTATCGCGACAAAAATAACGGCTAATATCAGGGAGCTCGAGGGGGCGCTTATCAGGCTGATCGCGCATAGCGCCATAGAAAGCCGGGACATCACTTCTTCGAACGCGGAAGAGTTTCTGAAAGACATCTTTTCTCCTGCGAAAAGCAAGCCGCCGGTAACCATAGAAATGATCAAAAAAGCTACGGCGGACTATTATAGCCTGAAGATCGACGATATGTCCGCAAAAACCCGCACAAGGGAGATCGCTACCGCACGTCAGATAGCCATGTTCCTGTCAAGGGAGCTCACCAGCGCTTCTCTTCCCAAGATCGGCAGTTCTTTCGGCGGAAGGGACCATACTACGGTCATGCATGCGATAGAAAAAATACGCGCCTGTATTAAAGACGACAAGGATATCGCGGGTGCGGTAAATACTATAACTCAGCTGGTCAAGTCTCTTTGTCAGTAAAGTGTTGGGAACCTGTTGAAAAGGGGGGTGAGAAAAAATATTAATAGTTGTCCATAGTTTGTCCTGTGCGCGTCAACAGTTTGTTGTTGGCTGCGATTGTGTTTTTTGCTTTTGTTATTTAAATAAAAAAGTTATCAACAAATGCACAGCGACTATAACTAATACTGTCTTATTTAATAAATAGAAAGAAGGAGATAATCATGGATGTTCTCTGTGTAAAAGACGATCTTTTTGGAGGAATGCAGGCCGTCGAGCGCATTGTTGCCACAAGAAGCACTCTGCCGATAATAGGGAACGTTCTTTTTGAAACAAAAAAGGACGGGATAAAACTGTCGGCCAACAACCTTGAGATGGGACTTGAGGTAACAATACCCGCGTCGATAAAAGAGGACGGATCCGTACTTATTCCGGCAAAGACACTGGCAGGTATCGTGGCAAAACTGCCGGCGACAAACATAAATATTAAAAAAACAGACAAAGGCGCCGTAAAAATATCCTACAAACAATCGACATCAACGATAAACGGGATGTCGGCCGAAGAATTCCCCTTATTGCCAAGAATAAAAGACGCGAAGACAATAACTGTATCACCAAAGACATTTACCGATATGGTCAAACAAACGGCCTTTTCCGTGTCCACCAGCGAAGATAAGTATATTCTGAACGGGGTGCTTTTAGAGACGGGCAAAAACCCCCAGGAAAAGGACGACAGCAATATAAGGATGGTAGCGACGGACGGGTTCCGTCTCGCGAAAAGGGGGGCAAATACAGGCACGGTCCTCGCAGTGTCGAGCGTGATCGTGCCGGCAAAAGCTTTGCTGGAAGTTTGCAGGATAATCCAGAACAGGAACGACGAAGAATTAAAGATAAGCATATCCAATGAACAGATAGCATTCAAATTCAAAGATGTCTATCTTGTTTCCCGCCTGATACAGGGGCAGTTCCCGGATTACAAGCAGGTATTGCCTAAATCGAGCGAGGTCAAGCTGACAACCGAAACAAGGGCACTTCTTGAGGCGACCGAAAGGGCGGCGGTTATAGCGGGAAGCAGCTCGAATATCGTGAAGCTCAGGATCGAACAAGGGAAATTGCATATAATAGCGAACTCGCCGGACGTGGGAAGTGTCGACGAGGTAGTGGATGTGGACTTAAAAGGCGAGGCCAAATCACACGTGGCCTTCAATGTAAGGCTTATAACGGACGCATTAAAAGTGATCGACAGCGAGAAAGTGACGCTGGAATTTGCCGGACCGATCAGCCCGGGCATCATAAGGCCCGAGGGAGACGAAAATTATATCTATATAATAATGCCGATAAGGACAACGGATACGCCGGCATGATAGAGACGGCGAAAGAAGCGCTGGCAGGGCTGGTCAAAAAAAACCCGGCCCTGGACCGGAAACTGAAAAGCTACGGGGCTCTAGATGTCTGGGACAAAAATATAGACGCGAGCGGGAAAAGCTGGGCGGAAAGAATTTCAAAAGGGGTTCTGTTCATAGTAACGGAAAATCCGTCATTAAGCCAGGAAATCGTCTTTCATAAAAACGGGAGCATCAAAAAGATCAACGATGAACTCGGCGAAACGGTCGTAAAGGACATAAAAGTGAGGATAGGCTGTAAAAAAGAAAAGGAGAGGAACTAAATAAATGGCGAAAAAGAGCGATTATAACGCTTCTAAAATAAAAATACTGGGAGGCATAGAAGCGGTCAGAAAAAGGCCGAGCATGTATATAGGCTCGACATCGAAGTCCGGGCTTCACCATCTAATATACGAGGTCGTTGACAACAGCGTGGATGAAGCTCTGGCAGGTTTTTGCGACGACGTTAAAGTGACGATACACAAGGACTGTTCAGTCACGGTGCAGGATAACGGGAGAGGGATCCCGATAGATATCCATAAAGAAACAAAAAAACCGGCCGCCGAAGTGGTCCTGACAACACTGCATGCCGGCGGCAAGTTCGGCGCGGGGAGCTATAAAGTGTCCGGAGGCCTTCACGGTGTCGGCGTTTCGGTCGTGAACGCCCTCTCGGAGTGGATGAAGGTAGAAATAAGGCGGGACGGCGAGGTATACGAGCAGAAATTTGAAAGAGGCGAGGCTTTTCTTCCGAAAAGAACCAAAGACAAGGCGGCGGAAGAAATAACGGGGACAAAGGTGACGTTCCTCGCGGACAAGGAGATATTCGAAGAAACGGATTATGATTACGAGACCGTGGCGCACAGGCTGAAAGAGATGGCATATCTGAACAAAGGGCTGAAAATAAAGTTCACCGAAGAAAGAGGGAAGGGGAAAGAAGAAACATACAAATATGACGGAGGCATCGCGGAGTACGTAAAGCATATAATCGAAGGCAAAGACCCGCTTTATAAACCGGCGATCTATGTTTCGGGGGAAAAGGATAATATCGTCGTCGAAGTGGCGCTCCAGCACTGCAAGGATTATTATGACGAGAACGTCTTTTCTTTTGTAAACTGCATAAAAACAAAAGAAGGCGGCACTCATGTTATCGGATTCAAAACAGCAATAACAAGGGCCGTCAACAACTTTGCAAAAAGATACGGACTGATCAAATCCGACAACGAAAGCCTTTCCGGGGATGACGTGAGAGAAGGGCTTTCGTGCGTCATCAGCCTCCGCGTCCCAAACCCCCAATTTGAAGGCCAGACAAAGACGAAGCTCGGCAACAGCGAGATAAAAGGCATCGTGGATTCGCTCGTAGATGAGGGGATAACGAATTATCTTGAAAAAAATCCGGCGGCAGGAAGGGCCATAACGGACAAATCCCTGATAGCCATGCGCGTGAGGGCGGCCGCGAGAAAAGCTCAGGAACTGGAGAGAAAAAAAAGCGCGCTCGATACGGCGACACTGCCGGGCAAACTGGCGGACTGCACGGAAAGAGACCCCGCAAAATGCGAATTATTCCTTGTAGAGGGCGATTCCGCGGGAGGGTCCGCCAAACAGGGCCGCGACAGGATGTTCCAGGCGATACTGCCGTTGAAAGGAAAGATCCTGAACGTCGAAAAAGCGAGACTAGACAAAATACTGAATAACGACGAGATACGGACAATGATCACAGCTATAGGAAGCGGGGTCATAACAGGGTTACGGGGCGGATGTAACGGGGGCGAAGAAAAAGAAGAGGAATTGTCCCATGAAGAATTTCTGAAAAAACTCCAATACCACAAAGTAATAATAATGACAGACGCGGACGTCGACGGAGCCCACATCAGAACACTGCTTCTGACGTTCTTTTTCCGGTACGCCAGGCTGATAATCGAGAACGGGAACCTGTTCATTGCCCAGCCGCCGCTGTATCTGTTAAAAAAAGGCAAGGCCCAAACATGGATCTATTCCGAAAAAGAAATGGAAACTACGCTGAAAAAGTCGGGGAAAGAGGGCGTTTCGATCCAAAGATATAAAGGGCTGGGAGAAATGAACCCTGAACAGTTATGGGAGACAACCATGAATCCCGACAAAAGAACGATGCTTAAGGTGGACATAGAGGACGGAGAAACGGCGGACGAAATATTTACGATGCTGATGGGATCCGAAGTAGGGCCCAGAAAAGATTTTATTGTGCAGTTTGCCAAGAAGGTGCGCTGGCTGGACATATAAATGGAGGGGCCCCGATCAGATCGGGGCCCGTACGACAGTCAAACAGAAAGGGGAACGACATTGGGAGACGAGGAGTTTTTACAGGAAATAGATTTTACAAAGGGCCCGGATAAGCCGGAGGAAAAATTTTCGAAAGAGCTCATGGCCAAAGTTGATGGCGAGATAGATAAAAAGATCGCGGACAAAAGACAGGAAGAGCAACTTAAAAAGGAAACAAAAAAAGGCCCCTCCAAAAGCGCGGCAAAAACAAACCCCGAGAAAAAGAAAAAACAGGAGAAAACGAAAACAGAAGGGGGCGGCAGCGACGGGAACGATCCTTTGCCGCCGGCAGGGGATGACGGCCCGCCAAAAGCCAGACCGGATAAAATAAATATAGAAGACGAAATGCGCTCGTCATACATAGATTACGCGATGAGCGTTATTGTGGGGCGCGCGCTGCCGGATGTCCGCGACGGCTTAAAACCGGTCCACCGCAGGATCCTGTACGCTATGGACGGGCTGGGCCTTGCGCACAACAAGCCGCATAAAAAATCCGCCAGACTTGTCGGAGAAGTCCTTGGTAAATACCACCCGCACGGAGACATGGCGGTATACGATGCGATGGTCAGGATGGCGCAAGACTTTTCTCTAAGGTACATGCTGGTAGACGGCCAGGGGAATTTCGGTTCCGTCGACGGGGACAGCGCAGCGGCGATGCGATATACCGAAACGCGTCTTTCGGCGATGGCGGAAGAAATGCTGGCCGACCTCGAAAAAGAAACAGTCGACTTCATGCCCAACTTTGATGAATCCCTGGAAGAGCCGAAAGTCCTCCCTTCAAAATTTCCAAACCTTTTGGTGAACGGATCTTCAGGGATCGCAGTCGGCATGGCCACAAACATACCCCCTCACAACCTGACCGAGGTCATAAACGGAGCGGTAGAACTGATCGACAATCCGGAGGCCACGAACGAAGACTTGATGAAGATCATCAAAGGCCCCGACTTCCCGACAGGCGCGATAATCTGCGGAAGACAGGGGATAAAGGACGGCTATACGACCGGAAGAGGGATCCTTACTATAAGGGCGAAGGTGATCTTTGAAGAGCTGAAGAGCGGGAAAGAGGCGATCATTATTAACGAACTTCCTTATCAGGTCAACAAAGCGAACCTGGTAGAGCAGATAGCTTTTCTTGTAAAAGAAAAGAAATTGCAGGGAATATCGGACCTAAGGGACGAATCCGACCGGAGCGGTACCAGGGTCTATATAGAGTTGAAGAGAGACACGAACAAAGAAATCGTTCTCAACCAGCTGTATAAGCATACCAACATGCAGACAACTTTCGGGATCAACTCCGTCGCACTGGTGGACGGAGAACCGAGGCTTCTTACATTAAAAGACATGCTTTCCGAGTATATAAAGCACAGGGACGAAGTTGTCACCAGAAGGGCAAAATTCGACCTGAAAAAGGCGGAAACGGAAGCGCACATACTGGAAGGTCTGATAATTTGCCTTGACAACCTGGACAAGGCGATCAAGCTGATCAGAGCTTCAAAGAACGTTGAAGAGGCAAGGCAGGGGCTGATAAAAAGCTTTGGTCTGTCTCTGATACAGGCCCAGGCCATCCTTGACATGCGCCTGCAAAAACTGACCCAGCTGGAGAGGACGAAGATCCAGGAAGAATACAAGGCAGTATTAAAACTTATTGCCGAACTCAAAGCGATATTGGCGAGTAAACAGAAAATAATGGACATCATAAAAAAAGAACTCGGGGAGATCAACGAAAAATACGGGGATGACAGACGTACGCATATCGGAGCCGGAGCGGAAGATATCGACATCGAAGACCTTATCGCGGATACGGATGTCGTGATCCCGATCACCAAGGACGGGTTCATAAAGAGGATGCCGGTCACGACCTTTAAATCACAGCACAGGGGCGGGCGCGGGATCTCGGGGATGAACACGAGAGAGGAGGACCAGATAGAAAAACTGATCATAGCCTCCTCAAAAAGCTTTATACTGTTCTTCACAAATTTAGGGAAGGTCTATAAGATCAAAGCTTACGAAATACCGGAAACAAGCAGGGTCGGAAAGGGCCAGTCTATCGCCAATTTTCTTCAGCTCGCGGAGAAAGAAGTGGTCACATCGGCACTTCCCGTAAAGGATTTCGAGCAAAAATCATTCCTGATGATGGCAACCAAGAACGGGGTCATCAAGAAAACACCACTCGAAGATTTTGCGAACATCAGAAGGAGCGGGATAATAGCGATAGGCATTAAAGACGGAGACGAACTCAACTGGGTAAGAGAGACGGACGGATCAAGAGAAATAATGCTCGTCACGGTAGAAGGCAAAGCCATAAGGTTCAAAGAAAAGGACGTGAGGGACATGGGCCGGGCAGCCGGCGGCGTAAGGGGGATAAACTTAAGCAAAGGAGACAAGGTGATCTCGATGGGAGTGATTGAAGAAGGCTCAAGCCTTCTCGGAATAACAGAAAGCGGATACGGGAAAAGAACGCTCGAAAAACATTTCAGAGTACAGCACCGCGGCGGTAAGGGCATACGGCTCATGAAGCTCAGGAAAGGCGACAAAGTTTCAAAGCTTCTTATAGTGCTTCCCGGTGACGAGATACTCATAACGACAAAGAACGGCACCATGAGCAGGCAGAAAACGGACGCGATATCTTCTCAGGGCAGGGCGGCAAGCGGAGTACGGGTCCAGAGGATGGACGAAGGAGACAAGGTTGTTGATATCGTAATAGTTCCAAGGGAAGAAAATGAATCCCCGGCCAAAGAAGAACAAAAAGCAGAGGAAAGCGAACCCCCCAAGAAAGAAAAAAAAGGGAAAAACAAGAAGAATTAAGCCATTTATGACAAAAAGGAGGCGGTTTCGATGAGAAAGCTGTTATGGGCGGTTTTAATACTCGCGGTAGTCGCGGTAGCGGCCATAGTCTTTACGCAGAACATCGGGCAGCAGGGAAAGCAAGTTAAGGTTACGAAAAAAGGACCCCGGCCCAAAAAGCCGACCTTTATTATTTTGCGATCGAGCAGCTGCTCCAGGGCCCGACTTCGGAAGAAAAAGCAAAAGGGCTGTATTCTCAAATACCGGAAGGGACGAAGGTCAGGGTGGCATATAAAAAGGGCAATATAGTCAACGTCGATTTTACAAAAGAGCTGGAAATGTACGGAGGAGGGACTTCAAAAGTGTATGGAAGCCTCGCCCAGATAGTTTACACGCTGACAGCGCTGCAGGGGATAAAGCAGGTCCAGATAATTATAAACGGAAAACGTGAGATATCGCTTGGCAGTGAGGGCCTGATAATCGACAAGCCGCTAACCAGAAAAGACGTAAGCCCCTGACCGGCGGCAAGACATGAAAAAAACGATCTACTGGATCCCCGCGCTTTTATATATGGCGATGATATTTTATTTATCTTCGGGCGCGCCCCCCGAGCCGGCAAAACACGCGCCCATGCTCGTTCATATCAAACTGGTGCATATAATAGAATATTCGGCCCTTTACGCCCTCATATTCTTTGCAGTAAGGATGTCGTGTAAAATCCCCTATAACTGGCAGGTAGTGTACTGCGTCTTTCTAACATATATATACGGCCTGACGGACGAACTTCATCAGGCCCTTGTGCGCGGCAGGACCGCTTCTTTGATAGATTGCTTCACGAATTTATTGGCAGCGGCACTTATGCAGGCGGCGCTTTCGGCAGCCTTGATATGGAGAGATAAACACCTGAATAAAGCCGTCATTGCTGCAGGAGCGGTAAAAGATAAAAACGAATTATAAGTCCAACATTCTGCCGATGCAGGCCCCGGCTTTTTCTGCGATATCAGCCAAAACAAAGACCTCATCTTCCTCTTCCTCGAGGCACCACATGACTTTTTCAAGCGTTGTCAGTTTCATGTTGGGGCAAATGGCCCCTTCATAAGCGGGATAAAATTTCCTGTCGGGATATTTTTTGTTCAGCCGGTGGATAATCCCGGTCTCCGTTCCCACGATAAACTCTTTTGCGGGAGAGGTCCGGGGAAAATCTATCATCCCGGAAGTGCTGGCCACTTTATCAGCGAGGTCAATGACGGCAGGCGTGCATTCCGGGTGGACCATTACGAGTGCGTTCGGGTAAAGCCTTTTCTTCGCGGTTATATGTTCCGGAAGTATCTTCACGTGGATATTGCAAAACCCGGGCCAGAGGACCATCTGCTTATTTAGCCGCTTTGATACCCAGCTGCCCAGGTATTGGTCCGGAATAAAGATGATCTCCCCATCCCTTAATGAACCGACAACTTTAAGCACGTTGCCGGAAGTACAGCAGATATCACAATGAGCTTTTACCGTAGCAGTAGTGTTGATATAACATACGACCTTTGCGGCCGGGTGTTTTTTTCTTAATCCGACAAGCTGATCCGCAGTTATCATATTTGCCATAGGGCAGCCGGCCTTCAGATCCGGCATCAAAACCTTTTTCTTGGGATTTAAGATTTTCGCCGTCTCCGCCATGAAATGCACGCCGCAAAAAATTATTATATCGGCATTTGTCTTTGATGCTTCCATGCTAAGGCCGAGCGAATCCCCTACAAAGTCAGCGACATCCTGTACTTCAGGCAGCTGGTAATTATGCGCGAGGATAACAGCGTTCTTTTGTTTTTTTAATTCGGCAATCTTTGATGTCAACTCTTGCTGCAAATTATCCCACCCCCCAAAACAATATTTTTATTATAGAACACGACCGACTGCCCCGGCGTTATCGATTTTACAGGTCTCTTGAACTTGACCAGGACCTTGCCATCAGCGGCCGGGATGACCGTAGCGGGCGATTCTTCAGAAGCATACCGGATCTTTGCATTTGCGTTGAAAGGCTTTGCCGGGGCATCTATGGATGTCCAGACGAGGTTATCAGCGAAGAGTTCTTTTCCGAAAGTAGCCTTTTCATCGCCGACAACGATCGAATTGCTGTCTTTATCGATGCTGACAACGTAAAAAGGCTTCCCGAACGGAAGTCCGATGCCTCTTCTCTGGCCGATCGTATAAAAAGCTATTCCCCTGTGCATCCCGACACGGTTCCCGTCGGTATCAAAAATAGGGCCGGGCTTTGATATACCTTCGATATTTTCGGAAAGGAACCGCCCGTAATTATTGTCTTCAACGAAGCAGATCTCCTGGCTATCCTTTTTATCGGCAACCTTCAGACCGAGTGCCCTTGCTATCTGCCTTGTCCTCGTCTTTGTGATACTGCCGACAGGGAATAAAATTCTCGGCATAGCGCTTTGGCTGATAGGGTAGAGAAAATAAGATTGATCTTTGAGCTTGTCGGGAGATCTTTGCAGCTGCCATCTTTTTTTGACATTTTTTATCATCGCGTAATGGCCGGTCGCCACGAATTCCGCCCCGAGCTCGTCAGCTTTTTTTATAAGACGGTCAAATTTGATATATTGATTGCACCTGACACAGGGATTGGGGGTCTTTCCGGATGAGTATTGCGAAATAAAATCATCGATCACAAATTCTTTGAAAACATCCCGAAAATTTAGCACGTAGTGCGGGATACCGAGCTTGTCCGCGACACTTTTCGCATCATCGACAGCACTTGCGCTGCAGCAGCCGGCGAACCGGCCGGGCCTTGAAGGCCAGATATCCAGCGTAATGCCGACGACATCATATCCTTTTTGTTTTAAAAGCGCGGCAGCAACGGAGCTGTCGACACCGCCGCTCATCGCGGCAAGGACTTTTTTACTGCGGCGGTTGGTCATCGTGAGGTTTGAATCCTTCCAGACCTTTTCCTGTAGTTTTCTTCAGATAATCGTCTATCGCGGATTTCAAGGCGTCCTCCGCGAGCACAGAACAGTGAAGCTTTACCGGAGGAAGGCCGCCCAACGCTTCGACGACAGCGCGGTTTGATATTTTAAGAGCTTCATCGATATTTTTGCCCTTAACAAGCTCGGTTATCATCGAAGAAGTGGCTATTGCCGCGCCGCAGCCGAACGTCTTGAACTTAACATCCGTTATTATTTTATCTTTTACCTTAATATAGAGCTCCATTATGTCCCCGCAGACAGGGTTGCCGACATGCCCAACGCCGTCAGGATCTTTTATCTCGCCTACATTCCTGGGGTTCTTAAAATGGTCCATCACCTTTTCACTGTAAGTGGGCATTTATTATCCTCCTTTGTATAACGGCGACATCTTCCTCAGCTTTTCGACGATCTTCGGGAACACATCTATAACATGGTCGATATCTTCTTCTGTAGTCAGCCTTCCTAAAGTAAACCTGATCGAGCCGTGGGCGATCTCATGCGGCCTTCCTATTGCAAGAAGCACATGAGAAGGCTCAAGTGTTGCGGAAGAGCATGCGGAACCCGTGGATGCTGCGATCCCCTCCATATCAAGGGTTAAAAGCATTGATTCACCCTCGACAAATTTAAAACAGAAATTCACGTTATTCGGAAGCCTTTTAACCGGATGTCCGTTCAGGATGCTGTCGCCTATTTTTTCAGACAAGGACGTAGTCAGTTTATCCCTCAGAGGAATAAGATGTTTTGCCCTTTCATTCATTTCCAAGGCGGCGAGTTCCGCGGCCTTTCCAAAACCGACTATTCCGGGAACATTTTCGGTCGAACCCCTACGGTTCTTTTCCTGGCCGCCGCCGTGCATGAAGGGGACCATCTTGGTTCCCTTTCTGATGTATAAAGCGCCAACACCCTTAGGCCCGTAAAGTTTATGGGCAGAAACTGAAAGAAGGTCAACGTTCATCTTATTTACATCTATTGGGATAGCACCCGCAGTTTGTACGGCATCTGTATGGAAAAAGACACCTTTTTCTTTGGCAATCTTTCCTATCTCTTCGACCGGCTCTATTGTGCCGATCTCGTTGTTAGCATGCATAACAGATACCAGAACAGTCTTATCTGTAATTGCTTGTTTGACTTTTTCAAGATCAACAAGCCCTTGTTCATCAACGGGGAGTACAGTAATATCAAACCCCAGCTTTTTAAGAAAAGCACACGGCTCTGTCACTGCGTGATGCTCGATCGCCGAGATTATTATATGATTTCCCTTTTTCTGGTTAGCAAAAGCAACGCCTTTAACAGCAAAATTATCCGACTCAGTACCGCCGGAAGTAAAAACAACTTCATCTGTCCTGGCGCCGATCAAACCCGCGACTTTCTCGCGGGAAACTTCGACCGCGGCCCGTGCTTCTTGTCCGAAAGAATGGATCGAAGAGGGATTTCCGAAAATTTCATTGAAGTACGGCTGCATCACCTCAACGACCTGCGGGTGCGCGGGCGTAGTCGCGGCATAGTCTAAATATATTCTTTTCATAAACCCCCTCTCCGCCTTCGGCGGTTTCTCCCCCTTGTCAGGGGGAGACGCAATTATTTTAGGTCCCCAAGGTTGACCGAGTCCAAAGCGGATTCAAGCTTTTCGTTTATCTTTTTCCACATAGGGTACGACTTGCAGCTTGAAGCCCTGCTGCAATTGTTCCCGCCGCTTCCGCTGCAGAGAGTAAGATAAATCGGGCCTTCAACACACCGTATAATATCCCCGATGGTTATCTTCTTCGGGCTTTTCCCGAGGACATAGCCGCCCCTTGACCCGCGCGAACTTTTTATCAGCCCGGCCTTTCTCATCTTGTTAAAAAGCTGCTCGATATAGGACTTTGACATCGACTCGCTATCCGATATTTCTCTTATCTGGACCGGACCTTCTTCTGATTTTTGAAGAAGATAGATCAGGGCCCTTACCGCATATTCGCCTTTAGTTGTGAGTCTCATAATAAAATAATACTATACTTGAGCGAAACGGTCAAGTATCATATGGCCAACTTGTAGTATAATATTGCTGTGGGAAATAACAGGGTATATCTATGCATCCTCGATGGCTTCGCGCTCGGGAAACAGGACGAAAGCAACGCGATCTATGACGCGATAAAGTCAGGCAATGCACCTTTTATAAAAGAACTTTTTGAAAAACACCCTTATTCAAAGCTGGAATGCAGCGGCCTGGCTGTCGGCCTTCCGGCAGGAACGATGGGCAATTCCGAGGTAAATCATCTCAATATGGGAGCAGGAAGGGTTGTATACCAATCGATCGAGAGGATAAACGTCGCGATAAACGATGGGAGTTTTTTCAAGAACGAAGCTTTGACGAAAGCTGTAGACAACTGTAAAAAGAACGATTCAACGCTCCATCTTATGGGAATACTCCAGGGGCATGGCGGGACAGTCCACGGGAGCATCCTGCATCTTTATGCACTTCTCGATCTTGTAAAAAGGAACACGCTCAAAAACGTCAAAATTCATTTATTCACCGACGGCCGCGATACAAACCCTAAGGCTGCGGGAGAGATCTACCTGAAGATGCTCGAGGATAAGATTGCGGAGCTCGGGCTTTCCGGTGTGGTAAAGATTGCTTCAGTGATGGGGCGCGAGATCGCGATGGACCGCGACACGGCATGGGACAAGACGCTGATCGCAATGAAAGCTTTAGTGCTCGGACAGGGAGAATATAAATCCGATACTGCAAGGCAGGCGATAGAGGATTCGTACAAAAGAGGGGATACGGACGAATTCATAAGACCGACGATAATCGGCGATTATAAAGGCATAAAACCAAAAGATTCCGTTATCTACTTTAATTTCAGGCAGGACAGGACGATACAGCTGACAACGACGTTCTGCGAGCAGGATAAAAAATTCTTTGATTACAAAAAAGGCACGAAGCCTATAGATGAAGATATATATAAACAAATACTTGGCCTTCAAAAAGGTATCCAGCCGTTCGTTTTTGTGGCGATGACAGAGTATTATCCCGGTCTTCACGGGCTGACAGCCTTTCCGGAAAAGGAAATACCGGACACCGTTGGAGAAGTCATCTCGAGGGCCGGGCTGAAACAGCTGCGTCTTGCAGGCCCGGAAAAATTCGCGCACGTAACAGCCTGGTTCTCGGGAAGAAGGGCGGAACCTTTTCCGGGAGAAGACAGGCATCTAGCCCAGGACATGAAGCTCAAGGAAAGAACTCAGGAGGGAAAACATTACGACTGGGTGCCGGAGATGACGGCCTTCCTTGAGACCGATTATTCACTTAAAGCTATAGAAAGCGGCAAATATTCCCTCATAGTGCACAATTTCCAGAACGGCGACATGGTCGGACATACGGGGAATTTAAAAGCTGCGACAGAAGCGATATGCGATATTTCCAAATGCCTTGAAAAGCTCGTGCCGGCGTGGACTTCAAAAGGCGGGGTCTTTATCTTAACTGCGGATCACGGCAATTGTGACGAGATGTATTTTGAAACGAACGGGAAAGAGATCGTCAGCACCCAGCATTCATTAAACAAAGTTCCGTTCTGGATCATCGGGAAAGAAGTCAGCTTGAAAAGCGAAGGGATTATTCCCGATATCGGAACAACAATTGTCGGCCTCATGAGCCTTAAAAAACCCGCGGATATGACGGCAAACTCTCTTTTCTAGAACAAAATAACCCGACCCCAAAATTCACTGAAATTTTCAAATAATCCATTCGATAGATATATTGACGATAAAACTTAAAGGAGACTAATATCATGAAAACGACGTTTTCGGCCACAATAACCCGGGATACTGTTTTTAACGGGAGGAAGGCAGTTCAGGCGGCACTTTCAACTGACAGAAAAGGGACAAATATCGACAGAATTACAATACACAAAGTAGGCGGATCTATCCCGGAAATACTGATACAAAGTGCAGGGAAAACAATAAACCCGCTATGGATACCGCCGTGGCAATCACAGGAACCCGACAAATTCGATCTCAGGAGACCGGAATACCAAATTTTTGGTGCGGGATGCGACGGCCCGCTACTCGCCGGAATAACCGGACTGAACATGTGTTTCCCGATTTTCGGCGGAGGAGAGCTGAAAGTTTTTGGGGGCGCTCACGGCGAAGTCAATAAAGTTCCATGGACAGCCGCCTTGTCTAAAATAAACAGAAACGGCCTGACAATGAACGCAAAACTGCCGATCACAAATACAGCAGTGAACAGGGAGATCGGATTTTCCAGGGGAGCACAGGCAATAGGCTTCGATGACACATTTTCCAACAGACTAGCAAGCACAACAAGAATAGCGACCATTGCCCAGCATATGACATTCAGCTGGGAATTTATGGCAGATTCAGTGACATACCTGCCAAAAGGAACGAGAGGCGTGACATTTCCTTATGAATTCTTTACTCCGCGGGCAGGCGAACCGACAAAGCAGCTTTTAACAAGAGGGGAAGAGTTTGAATATCCTTTGGCGCCCGCGGAAGACGGGTCGCTGATCGACCTGAGCGTGTTCCCGAAAGTTCCGGAAAGCGACTGCGCCACGATGCACATGCCAAAAACAAGCCCCTTCGGGTGGTTCGTTGTAAGGAATTTAAAGCTGGGGATCTCTCTGGGATGTATCTGGAGCAGGGAACAATATCCGTTTTTGGTGCGCTGGGCAGAGAACCTGGCAAGATGGAATACACCCTGGGCAGAGACCGTAGGCCATCCCAGGACAAGAGCTATAGGCTGGGAATTTGCCAATACGGCTTTCCCGGTTTCGCTGGAAGAAGCAATAAAAAGAGAAACAATGTTCGGAGACCGCACTGTTGATGTAATCTCCTGCAAAAGTAGCATAACAAAATCATTTGTCATATTTGCCCTTGGTCCGGACGTGCAAACCGTTCACGACGTAAGGCTTACAAAAATATCAATTCAAATACTGCACGCGAAGGACAAACCGGGACAATATAGGGATGAGGCCGAAGAGGATATTGAAAGAACATCGATACCGCTGGAATAACAGCTAGTATAGAACCGACTTAAAATAGGGGCAAAGCTTTTTTACCGGACATATCTCGCATTTAGGCCTCTTCGCGTCGCAGATATTCCTGCCGTGCTCGATCAGATAATATGTTATCTTGCCCCACATATTTTTAGGGAAAAGCTCCATAAGGTCCCGCTCTATCTTTACCGGGTCTGAGTATTTTGAAAGGCCGAGACGTTGAGAAAGCCTGATAACGTGAGTATCCACAGCAATCCCCTCGTTCTTATTAAAAGCATTAAAAAGAACTACATTCGCAGTTTTCCTTGCAACCCCTGGTAGCCTTATCAACGCTTCCATTGAATCGGGGACAACGCCGCCATAATCAGAAAGCAGCATCTGCGCCATAGCCTTTATATTTTTTGCTTTTGCCCTGAAAAACCCGGAAGAATAGATATATTTTTCTATCTCTTTGACGTCGGCCTTCGCGAAGTCTTTCGCCGTCTTAAGTATTTTAAAAAGGGCAGGAGAAAGTTTGTTGACCTGTTTATCTGTCGATTGCGCTGACAGGATAACAACGACCAAAAGCTGAAAAGGGGTTTTATATTGAAGTGCTATGCCGGCATCCGGATATTTTTTTGATAATATGCCGATAATCCTGTTTGCATGTTCTTTTTGGTCTTGCATTGGCAATCAAATTATAACATTAGTATAATAAAGACATGTATATAAAACCGCAGGAGGGAAGGTCATTCATCGGCAGGTTCGAATCAGGCGAAGACCTGCTTGCGTCATTGAACGATCTGTGCAAGAAAGAAAACATCCGCCTTGGCGTTTTTAATCTGATCGGAGCGGTCAGAAATGCAAAGCTCGGGTACTATGACCAGGAACAAAAACAGTACACGGGCTGCGTCGAGATCAATAAAAAGCTTGAGATATCTTCATGTACAGGCAACATATCGATCAAAGACGGCGAAATATTTGTGCATGCCCACATCACTCTTGCGGATTTTGACGGAAAAGCTTTCGGCGGCATTTGATACCGGGAACGGAGATATTTGTGGCAGAATTTCACGTTCAAGAGTTGACAGGAGGAGAACTTATCAGGGGAAAAGACAAAGCCACGGGACTACCTCTCTGGAACAGCCAATAATGCAGATTAACTAAATAAAAAGTAAGGCCTTGACAGGGAAATTAAATGCAAGTATAATGTCTAGTAATGCGATAGAATTAGTAGAGATAGATTATCCGAGGTTTTATTTATGAAGCTGTCTACAAAAGGGAGATATGGAGTGAGGTTAATGCTCGATCTGGCGCTCCATTTCGGCCAGGGGCCGGCCTTATTGAAGGACATATCAAAAAGACAGGAGATCTCGGAAAAATATTTATGGCAGCTTATCCCGCCGCTTAAAAATGCGGGGCTGGTAAATTCGATCCGCGGCTCAAAGGGCGGCTATATTTTGGCAAAAAAGCCGGCAAAGATAAATTTGGAAGAAATCGTATCATTACTCGAGGGGCCAATCAATTTTGTCGATTGTGTTGACGATCCCGATTCATGCAAAAGGGCCCTTCAATGCGTGACAATGGACGTGTGGGACGGGATGGCACAAAACATAAAAAAATACCTGTCCGGGATTACATTACAGGACCTTATTGAAAAAAACCAGTTAAAAAGCAAGGGGACAAATTACTTTATATAAAAGGAGGTGGACCTATGGACGATGACGGTATGCGTGTCGGGAAAAACCAGTCTAAGCAAAATTAAAAGCGGGTCCTCTTAGGCTTGGGAAAAACAAGGCCTAAAGGACCGGCAAAAAAATAAAGGAGAACAAAGATGACAAATGAGGGAAAAAAGATAAGACTCGAAACGGTATTATTACACGGGGGACAGGAAGCGGATCCGACAACAGGTTCAAGAGCCGTGCCTATATACCAGACCACATCCTATCAGTTCAAATCAACCGATCATGCTGCCAATTTATTTGCGCTGAAGGAGTTCGGCAATATATATGTAAGGCTGATGAACCCGACGACGGACGTTTTTGAAAAAAGAATGGCGTTGCTCGACGGAGGGGTCGGCGCACTCGCGCTGTCAAGCGGACAATCGGCGATAACGCTGGCCCTTTTGAACATAGCGCAAGCCGGGGACGAGATAGTTTCTGCCGATAATCTTTACGGGGGCACCTACAATCTTTTTCATTATACGTTCCCCAAGTTCGGCATAAAAGTGAAGTTCGTAAAATCGAACGATATCAAGGCATTGAAAGAAGCGATCACCCCGAAGACAAAGGCAGTTTATGCCGAATCCATCGGCAACCCGAAACTGGATGTGGCCGATCTGGAAGCTATTGCAAAAGTAGCTCACGAAAACGGGGTCCCGTTCATTCTTGACAACACCGTGTCCCCATATTTATTGAGGCCGATCGAGCACGGAGTCGATATAGTCGTCTATTCGGCGACAAAATTCATAGGGGGTCACGGTACGTCGCTCGGCGGAGTCATAGTAGACTCTGGAAAATTCGACTGGACGAACGGAAAGTTCCCCCTGATTGCCGATCCGGACCCAAGCTATCACGGGATAAACTTTGTCGAGGCCCTGAAACCAATGGGCAATATTGCCTACATTATAAAAGCCAGGGTCACGCTTCTGCGTGATCTGGGCCCGGCGCCATCGCCGTTCAATTCGTTCCTGTTTATCCAGGGCCTGGAGACGTTGCATCTGCGGATGATCAGGCATAGCGAGAACGCGCTTGCGGTCGCAAAACATCTTGAGTGTAACAACAAAGTATCTTGGGTCAATTATCCGGGACTCGACTCAAGCCCAGAAAGAGAAAGGGCAAAAAAATATCTAAAAAAAGGTGCGGGAGCGATAATCGGGTTCGGAATAAAAGGGGGGCTTGAGGCCGGCAAAAAGTTCATCAACTCTCTAAAGCTGGTTTCGCATCTTGCCAATGTCGGGGATGCGAAGACCCTTGCGATACACCCGGCCACGACGACCCATCAGCAGCTTTCAAGCGAGGAGCAGCTTGCGACCGGGGTAACGCCCGATTTTATCAGGCTGTCTGTTGGGATAGAAAATGTTGAGGATATAATAGAAGATATTGACCAGGCATTAAACAAAGCTTAAAAGGAGGATGAACCGATGACAAAGATATTTGAAGACATAACTAAGACTATCGGCAGAACGCCTTTGGTCAGGATCAACAAATTAGCCGAGGGTCTGGGGGCAACGGTCATTGCAAAGCTCGAATCATTCAACCCACTCTCAAGCGTAAAAGACAGGCTCGGGATAGCCCTTATCGAAGACGCGGAGAAGAAAGGGCTTATAAAAAAAGACACCGTGATAATCGAGCCGACGAGCGGTAATACCGGCATAGCCCTGGCATTTATCTGCGCGTCAAGAGGATACCGCCTTATACTTACGATGCCCGAGACCATGAGCATCGAAAGAAGAAAGCTTTTCAAGATCTTCGGCGCGGAACTTGTCCTGACCGACGGGACAAAAGGAATGTCGGGAGCTATTGCGAAAACACAGGAGCTGCACCAGAGCATTCCCAACAGCTTTGTACCGCAGCAGTTCGAGAACCCGGAAAACCCCGAGATCCACAGGAAGACCACTGCCGAAGAGATCTGGAGCGATACCGACGGAAAGGTTGATATATTTATCGCGGGAGTCGGGACCGGAGGGACAATTACCGGAGTAGGTGAAGCCCTCAAAAAAAAGAAGAACGACGTAAAGATCATAGCAGTGGAACCGAAAGATTCTCCGGTACTGTCGGGCGGTTCTCCTGGAGCTCACAAGATACAGGGGATAGGGGCGGGGTTTGTTCCTAAGATCTACAACTCAAAGACGGTAGATGAGATAATAAAGGTCTCGAATGAAGACGCAGGACAGTTGGCCAGACTCGCTGCAAAAAAAGAAGGACTTTTGGTCGGCATTTCGAGCGGCGCCGCACTCTGGGCAGCGATTGAAGTGGCAAAAAGACCGGAATCCAAAGGCAAAACGATAATCGTCCTTCTTCCTGATACCGGGGAAAGGTACCTTTCGACCTGGTTATTTGAAGAGTAGAAAAATATGATAAAAAAGGGGAGTATCTGGACCGTAGAAAAGAAATACTTCACTTTTGGGGAAGGCTCGCATGGCTTAATCCTCGAAAGCGGGGAGAAGCTTGGCCCGATAACCCTCGCATACGAGACTTACGGAAAGCTTGATGAAGATGCGGAAAATGGCATCCTGCTTCTTCACGCACTTTCAGGAGACAGCCATGTTGCCGGAAGATACAGTGCAGATGATAAAAAGCCGGGCTGGTGGGATGAAATGGTCGGTCCGGGAAAAGCTTTTGATACGGATAAGTATTTCATCATATGTTCAAATGTGCTTGGCGGCTGCAGCGGATCCACAGGGCCATCATCAATAAATCAGGCCACCGGCAATCCTTATTCTCTGGATTTTCCGTTCATAACGATCGGAGATATGGTCAGTGCACAGAAAAAACTGGTCGAGCATCTTGGCATAAAGAAACTTCTGGGGGTTGCGGGAGGATCGATGGGCGGCATGCAGGCAGTCTCATGGCTGGTAAAATATCCGGGCATGATACACAGCGCGATACCGATTGCCACATCATCAAAGCACTCCCCGCAGCAGATAGCGTTCCACGAAGTGGGACGACAAGCAATAATGTCTGACCCAAACTGGAACGAGGGGAAATATTACGGGCAGGAAATTCCGGCAAAAGGGCTGGCGCTTGCACGCATGCTTGGGCACATAACTTATATGAGCGATGTCTCGATGGAAGAAAAATTCGGCAGGCAAAAGAATGAAAAGAAACTGCCGGCCAAGTTTGACGCGCATTTCGAGGTTGAAAAATACCTGCAATACAAAGGGGATAGTTTTGTAAAAAGATTTGATGCGAACTCATATCTTTACATAACAAAGGCCATGGACTATTATGATGCATCTAAAGGCAAACCGCTCGAAGAAGCGCTCATTGGAGGCGACGTAAAAATCCTTGCAATCGCGATGAAATCGGACTGGCTTTATCCGACGCACCACTCAAAGGAGATCGTCAAAGCATGCAAAAGAGCAGGGCTCGACACATCTTATTGCGAGATCGATTCAACATACGGACACGATGCTTTTCTGCTTGAGACAAAAGAACTTACACACCTGATAAAACATTTTCTGGCGAAAGTCGAAAGGGGCAGAGATTAACATGATCGACTGGGGGAAACTAAGGCCGGACCACAGGCAGATACTTGAGATCGTAGATGCAAGGACAAGCATCCTTGATCTCGGATGCGGCCCAGGCGAGCTGATGCAGCTGCTTGAACAGGAAAAAAAGGCCAGGATCGTCGGCATAGAGATCGACGAAAAAGCTGTCCGGGAGTGCGTTGAAAAAGGGCTGAGCGTTTTTCACGGCGACATCGATTCAGGCCTCTCTGAATACAGGGATAAATCGTTCGACTACGTCATACTTAACCAGAGTCTCCAGCAGGTAGCGCACGTGGAAAAGGTCCTTGACGACGCTATCAGGGTGGGCAATAAGGTCATCGTAGGGATCCCGAATTTCGCCTACTATAAATCAAGATTACAGCTTGTTTTAAGAGGAAGGATGCCGGTCACAGCATCACTCCCTTATAAATGGTTCGAAACACCGAACGTGAGATTCTTGACGATATATGATTTTATCGATTTCTGCAAAAAGAACAGGATAAACATTGAAAGAAAGATATTTATCGGGGAAAAGAAAAAAGCCTTCATTTTTCCCAACATGTTCGCAACAACAGGACTGTTCGTGCTGTCGCGGAAAAACGGAGGAGAAAAATGAAGATTATAGTAAACGGCGAAGAAAAAGAAACTCCCCGGTCCGTGAACATCAGGTATCTGGCAAGCATGCACAAACTCGACTCCGCGAGAGCCGTTATCGAGCACAACGGGAAGATCCTTAAAGGTGAAGAATGGGGCAAGACTTATTTGAACGAGAACGACAAGATCGAAATAATATCTTTTGTCGGGGGCGGGTAAATGAACGAATTTGAAAAAGGGCTACTAAAATACTTTACAAAAGAACAGCTCGGCATCATTCAAAAGACAAAGATTGGCATTGCGGGTTGCGGAGGGTTAGGTTCAAATATAGCCAATGCCATAGTAAGGTCAGGGTTCAAGGACTTTGAGATCATTGATGAGGACGTCATTGAAGCAAGCAATCTTAACAGGCAGAATTATTTTCTCGGCGAGATAGGGGCCTCTAAAGTCGATACAACAGCGAAGAAAATACTCCTTATAAATCCCGACGCAAAGATAAAGGCAAAAAAGATCCATCTCGACAGAAGCAATATTTTAGAATACTACAAAGACAGAGATGTTATTTTCGAAGCTTTTGATAATGCTCAGTCAAAGAAACTATTCCTTGAGAGCTTCGGAAATACAGACAAGATCCTGATCATGGGGAGCGGTATGGCGGGCATAAAAAATGAGACGCATATCAAGATCAGGAAAGCCAGAAAAAACGTCTATATAGTCGGAGATGAGGAAACATATGCCGGAAAAGAAACCCCCCCTTTGGCCCCGAGGGTGATAGCATGCGCGGCGCTGATGGCTTCCGTGGCGCTCGAACAAGTATTGAAGGGAAAATAAATGGTTACCGCTAAATATAAAACATCGCAATTAATAATGATATGGCTTTTACCTATCATCTTGATCGGCGGCCTTATATGGCCCGTGATCGGCTATCTGGTCCTTGGCATGATAATATTCTTTTCAGCTCTTTCATTCTTCAAAAAAAGATACTGGTGCTGGTTCTTATGCCCGCGCGGATCTTTTCTGGAAATTGTTGTCCCGTTCTTCAGCCGGAAGAATAATTTGCCCGGAATATTCTCAAAGAAATGGTTCAGATGGTCGGTATTTGTTCTATTAATTGGGTATTTGATATCAATTATCATTAGAACGGGAGGGAACTGGATCACCATAGGAGCGGCTTTTATATCAATGTGTATATTAACAACTGTATTAGGGACTATTGTCGGAGCGATCTATAAACCGAGAAGCTGGTGCGTGATATGCCCGATGGGAACGCTACAGGAAACGATCTCGCGATTGCATTCGCGCGCAGACAAAAACAACAATATTTAGTATCGGCTCCACGATAATAATCATCTGTCGTCGCCCGGAACGGCGATCGATCGAAATAACCTAAAATATTCTTACCCACCCAAAACCATTGAAATATCTTGAAAAGCCGTTCGATATATTATCAGATGGTAATACCAAAGCAAAAAAGGATGTAACATGATTATCAAAATTAATATTGGTGAAAAATGGAGAAATTCAGACGGAACAAAAATAACAAGGGTCCAAATGAGAGAGGCATTAAGAACATTAAGAGGAGCAAGACAAATAAGCATATTTGTTGATAAGGGGACAATATATTCACAAATATATCCACAAAGAGAAGAAGTTTTATCTTTGATGAGGGAGAAAGATGCAATATATGAAGCAATGAACGACAAAGAAAAATATTATGCAAGAACAGAAATGAAGATAGTTGTTGACAAGAAACTAGGGGCATCATATAAGGGGGTCCCAAACTTCATAGGAGCCTATCCTCAGGGTTTTAATATTATGGTGGGGGAACTTACGGCCGGTCAATTCGGTCGATTTGTAAAAAGCACGTCATATCCAATCACAGGTGATGGTGCGGATCTCCTCATAAAAGCTCTCGCAGGTTCATCGCAACAAAGGAGCGCGGTATTTTTAAACCTGGAGGATGGCCGGGCATATGCAAAGTGGTTGAGCGGTATTACCGGGAGAAACCTTAGAATCCCGTATGAGGAAGAATGGGAAAATGCCACATTAAAAATCGACGATTCGCTAGAGACAAACGCAGTGGCAAGAGATGATTTAACAGGCAACAGAAAGGAGTGGACAGAATCCTCTAGGGGAGGAGATTTTTGTGTTTTTCGCGGCTTCCGAAATTGCCGAGATGACTTGCATATGGAAAAGCAGCTCAGCCGCAAATGTACAGTTCGCCTTATCGAAGATCTTTCGGCAGTTTCTGGAAAGGGAAAGGCCTAAAACCGAACAGTCTTAAGAAATAGGAGAAAAAGCTCGAAGCGAAAACGGGATAAAATCACCAATCCAACCCCTCTATCCCCTTATCCCCAAGATCATAATAGTGTTTTATCTTCTTCATCTGGGTGATAAGATCGATCTTCTTTGACAGCTCCGGCGGCAGGACGCGGCCGGTTAAAATTGCATGAAGAGTCACCGATCCGATCGGGACCCGCACCAAATCAATGATCTCCCCAATATCCTTTGTCGATATCAATCCCGCGGCCTGCGCGTCCAGTATCTCGTCAAGGATAAGAAGGAAATATTTCTGTGAGCCGGCAAGCTTTTTTGCAAGAGCAATCCCTTCTTTTGCTTTTTTTGTGTGGGTTTCCTTCGGAGTTTTATCAAGGACAAAAGACGATTCGCCGGCGAGGTAAAGTTCTATCGAAGGACACTTAGAAAAATATTTATATTCACCCGTATTTGTCCGGCCTTTAAGGAACTGAATAACGGCAACTTTTTTGCCGTGGCCGGCTGCGCGAATAGCATGGCCTATTGCCGCGGATGTCTTGCCTTCTCCGTCACCGATGAAAGCTACCAGCATTTAGAGTATCCGCACGACCTGCAGACGATACATCCTTCCGTAAAATCGACCATACTGCCGCACTCGGGGCACTCCGGGCACATGTCGGTCTTGATATCTCTTTCTTCCATGAAAGAAACGGTCACGGGAACGGGTTCTTTTGCTTTTGCGGTGGCTGCTGCGGCGATAACCGGATCGATATCCGGCATATCATCGACGTGGCCGTGGCCGTTCCCGTTGCCGATGTACTGCTCGATCGTCTTCGCGATAGCATCGGGGCAGGAAAGGATCATTCCGCCGTTCACCCATAAAGGAGAAGGACATCTGATGCCTTTCACCTGTTTTAAGATAGCTTCCTTATCTATCCCGCACCTTAGGCACAAGGATATCAAACGGCTGATCGCCTCCGACTGCGATGCCGCGCATCCCCCTGATTTCCCCATCTTTGCAAATACCTCGCACAACCCCGACTGGTCCTCGTTTACGGTCACGTAAAGATTGCCGCAGCCGGTCCCGATGCGGATCGTCTTGCCGAGCGTCTGGCTCGGCCTTTCCCTCGGGACTATTCCGTGAGGCTTCCTGTTCTCTTCTTTTCTACTTTCGATGTTCAGGACCTGCGTCTCCCTGCTTTTATCTCGGTATATGGTTATGCCCTTGCAGCCTTCTTTGTATGCGAAAAGATACGAGTTTTTGATGTCGTCTTTTGTCGCGTTATTCGCGAAGTTGACGGTCTTTGAAACGGCATTGTCCGTGTATTTCTGGAAAACGGACTGCATCCTTATATGCCAGTCGGCGTTTATATCGTGAGCCGTAACGAATACCCTCCTGATATCTTCGGGAACTTCTTCTATCCCCTGCACGCTGCCGTGTTCCGCGATCTTTTTCATAAGTTCGTCGCTGTAAAAGCCCGCTTCCATTGCTATCTTTTTGAATAACGGATGCACTTCCACCATCTCAGCGTTGTCCATCACCCGTCTTATATATGAGATGGCGAACAGGGGCTCTATTCCGGAAGAACAGGCAGCGATTATGCTGATGGTCCCTGTCGGAGCAAGGGTCGTGGTCGTTGCGTTCCTTATCTTTGGCCCGTTCTGGACATCATATATGCTGCCCTTGAAATTCGCGAACTCACCCCTTTCAAATGCAAGTTTTTCCGACGCCTTCTTGCTTTCTTCCTGGACGAACCGCATCACTTTTTCGGCTGTCGACATAGCCTTCTTCGTGTTGTAAGGAATGCCGAGCATGATCAGCATATCGGCAAATCCCATTATCCCGAGGCCGATCTTGCGGTTGGCTTTTGTCATATCCTCGATCTTTTTAAGCGGGTATTTGTTCATCTCAATCACATCGTCAAGGAATCTTACCGACAAATGAACGGTCTTTTTCAGCTTTTCCCAGTTTATTTCATGCTGCGCGCCCGAAGACTTCTTTACCATCTTTGCAAGATTGATCGAGCCGAGATTGCAGGATTCGTAAGGGAGCAGAGGCTGCTCCCCGCAGGGATTTGTAGCCTCGATCTCCCCTATAAGAGGAGTGGGATTAAAAGCATTCATCCTGTCGATAAAGATGATCCCCGGATCGCCGTTCTTCCATGCCATCTCGGTAATAAGGTCAAAAACCTCTTTGGCGTTAAGGCTGCGCATTTTTTCTTTTGTCCGCGGGTTAACAAGATCGTACATCCTGCCTTCTTCCACCGCTTCCATGAACTCGTCAGTGACAGCTACCGAAATATTAAAATTGTTTATTTTATTGTTATCTCTTTTGCAGGTAATAAAATCAAGGATATCCGGATGGTCCACGCGAAGTATGCCCATATTGGCGCCGCGGCGGGTGCCGCCCTGTTTTACCGCTTCGGTCGCGGCGTCAAATACGGTCATAAAAGATACAGGTCCCGAAGAAACCCCTTTGGTCGTCAGGACGATGTCGTCCTTTGGCCTCAAATGAGAAAAAGAAAACCCGGTCCCGCCGCCGCTCTTGTGGATCATCGCGGTCTCTTTTACCGTCTCGAAGATATTTTCCAAAGAATCATCGACAGGCAGCACGAAACACGCGGATAATTGCTGCAAGGCCCTCCCGGCGTTCATGAGAGTAGGGGAATTCGGAAGAAATTCCAGTGAGGAGATCATCCGGAAAAATTCGTCCTCCACCTGCTTCGCCTCTATTGTCGACGAGAACCTCACTTCCGCAGAGGCGATATTTTTTGATACCCTGCGGAAAAGATCCTCCGGATTTTCCGTCACATTCCCTTTCTCGTCGCGCTTTAAATATCTTTTTTCAAGGACCTTTATCGCGTTTTCGGACAAGTTCAATTCTTCGCTGGACATGGTAATTCCCCCTTCTGTTGATTGGCCGTTAATTCAGGCTTTTTATCTCTTTAACAAAGTCCGTGACTTTTTCGAACTGCCGGTATACGGATGCGAACCGCACATAGGCGACCTGGTCGATATTCTGAAGCTTGTCCATCACGATCTCGCCGATCTGGGACGTCGGGACCTCCCTGCCGTACTCGGAGTACAAAAACTTTTCGACATCGTCGGCGATCTGTTCTATATCATCCGAAGAGACCGGCCTTTTTTCGCAGGACTTCCTGATGCCGCCCACAAGTTTTTCTCTGCTGTAGGGCTGACGGGTATTATCCTTTTTTATTACTACGAGAGGCTTTTCTTCCACTCTTTCATAAGAAGTAAAACGCGCTTTGCAGTCGATGCATTCTCTCCTTCTCCTGACGGCAGAGCCGTCGTCTATAGAGCGGGACTCAAGCACTTTATCATCGTCTTTTCCGCACGCGGGACACTTCATAGCCCTTTTTACCTTTTCATGGAAAACCACCCTATTTAGTGGGGACTATGAGTATATCACGCTACATATATGGGCTGTCAAGGGGATATTTCAATCTACGCAGTAACTCACGGGGCACCCTCCGGCGAATTCGCTTTCAACCGCAATGCGCCCCGTATCTTCGGGTTTGATGGAAAGGACCTGCTCTTTTTTGCATCCCTGCCGGAACACGGTAATGCCCTTACATTTGTTCTTGTATGCGGAGAGAAACACATTTTTAACATCCTCTTTTGATGCGGACGAAGGAAGATTGACGGTCTTTGAAACGGCATTGTCGGTATATTTTTGAAATGCTGCCGCTATGGCCACGTGCCATTCATATGAGATCCCGACTGCCGGGAGAAATAGTTTTTTTATATCTTCGGGTATGCTGGACATCTCGTTTATTCCGCCTTCGGAAAGGACCCTTTTGCAGAATTCGTGATTGTAAAGTTTGCGCTTTTTCATCATCTCTTCAAAAAGAGGGCAGCACTCGACGATCTCCTGACCGTCAGCGAGCAGCCTGACATAAGCCACCGCAAAGATTGGTTCGATCCCGGAAGAACAGCCGGCGATTATGCTGATAGTTCCGGTCGGAGCGATCGTGGTAACGGTGGCATTGCGCATAGCCTTGACCTTTGATTTATAAGCGCTGTCTTTGAAATTAGGGAACGAACCCCTTGTCGCCGCGAGCTCCTGGGACATCTTTTGCGCTTCTTCCCTGATAAATTTCATAAGCTTTTCAGCGAGAGCCACAGCTTTTGGGCTGTCGTAAGGGATGCCCAGCTTGATGAGCATATCAGCAAATCCCATTACCCCGAGCCCGATCTTTCTGTTGGCCAGGGTCGCCTTTTCGATCTCGGCAATAGGGAACTTGTTTGCATCTATCAAGTTATCAAGGAAGTGAACCCCTAACCGGACAAGCTCTTTAAGATGCTTAAGATCGGGCCCCCCGTTTTTTACGACCTTTGAAAGGTTGACGGAGCCGAGACAGCAGGATTCATACGGCAATAATGGTTGCTCCCCGCATGGGTTTGTCGCTTCTATGGCCCCCATCTTTTTGACGGGGTTGTTTTTATTGATGGCATCGATAAAGACAATTCCGGGATCTCCACATTCCCAGGCCCAGCGGGCGATCTCGGAAAAGACGTCTCCCGCATTAAGGTTCCCGGCGGATTTTTTTGTCCTGGGATCAATTAGATTGTATTTAGCGCCTTTTTTTGCGGCTTCCATGAACTTATCGGTCACAGCAACAGAAAGATTAAAATTTGAAAGGGCTTTTTCTTTTTGTTTGGAAGAAATGAATTCCATTATGTCGGGATGGTCCACCGGTAAAATGCCCATATTCGCGCCGCGTCTTCTGCCGCCTTGTCCGATCACTTCTGTCGCGGCATCAAAAACCTTCATGAACGAAACGGGGCCCGAAGATACCCCTCGTGTCGACTTTACCGCCGAGCTTTTGGGCCTGAGGCGGCCGAAGTTGAACCCTACTCCCCCGCCGCTTTGTTGAATAAGGGCCGTGTTCTTGAGGGTCTCAAATATATCTTTCAAGCGGTCTTCGACAGGAAGCACAAAACAGGCGAAAAGCTGCCCGGCTTCCGCGCCGGCGTTCATAAGGGCGGGAGAGTTAGGCAGGAATTCCCCTTCGCTCATCGCTTTATAGAATTCAGCCTCTATATCGGAGACCTTTGATCCGGGGTCATATTTTTTATCGACGGCGGCTATTGTTTTTGCGACCCTTTTAAAAAACTGGGAGACTGTCTCGGCCGGTTTTCCGTTCTTGTCCTTTTGAAGGTATCTTTTTTCAATGATGATCTCGGCGTTTTTAGACAGTTTCATTATTAATACCTCCAAAAAAATCAAAAGGGCGCAAAATTGCGCCCAAAAACGTTATTATGATAACCGAGTATTCATGATAACAACATCAGGCCCTATGCCTTTTCAATCGAACTGACGGGACAGACTTCCACGCACTTTCCGCAATCAGTACATTTTGCCGCCTCTATTATGTATATAGGATCGCCAACACTTATTGCTTTTTCCGGGCATTCCGGTTCGCAAGTCCCGCAGGCGATGCAAGTATCATTGATCCTGTGTGCCATGTTGAACCTCCTCAAAGAAATTACTAACTGATATTGTATAACAATCCCGGGGATTTTTCAATATCCCAATGCTTAGGATGACAGGTATTTGTTGATATAGAGGGAAATATTATCTATAGCGGAGTCAAGTTTTTTGTTGACAAGGTCCGAGGTTCCGTTCCCCTCGGAAACATCAACGATCTGGATGCCCGCGACAAAAACCTTGCCAGAAGACCCGAAAGAAGAGCATAGCATCCTCAGCTGCTTGAGGCCGAACCCGTGCGTAGACCCCATGTCCGTGATGATCTCCGATTCAACGGCCTCAAGAGGAAATATCTTATGGTCCCCCGGTTCCATGCCGGCATTTACGGCATCGATTATAAGAATGGCCTTGTATTCGTTTATCTTGAAAAGGATATCAAAACTCCCCGTACCGAAATCAAAATAGTCGATATCAGGCCTTTTTAGGCATAACTTCAAACGATTAAGTGCGATTATTCCGACTCCGTCGTCTTTCCTTAAAGGGTTGCCAAGGCCGATAATGGCCAGTTTTTCAGATGAATTTGACATCTAGCATGTGCGTGGCGCAGGAAATGCAGGGGTCGTAAGCACGCGCGAGCATCTCAAGTCCGAGACGGATCTCATCCTGGGACTTTTCAGGCAGCATCTCAGGCACGATCTTTCTCATGTTTTCTTCAAGGTTGGCAATGTTCTGGTTCGTAGGGATGACGCAATTAGCCGCGGTTATATGGCCGGTCTCATCAATGGTATATTCATGAAACAGAGAACCTCTCGGCACCTCGACACATCCGGTTCCCGAATTTGGCCTGTACGAACGCTTTTCTCCCTTTTTTGGCCAGGATGACACCACGACCTTAGCGCTATCTATTCCTTCCTTTAAGATCCTTTCGAGGATAGAGATCGAATCTTCAAGACAATGCACCCATTCTATGAGCTGCGCAACGGTGTTCAAATACGGATTGTGACACGGGACTTTGTAACCCAGCTCTTCCGCGACAAGCCTTGCCTTTTTATTAAGCTTTTTAAAATTATTATTAAGGCGCGAAAGGGCCCCCACAGAATAAGGTTGTCCGTTAATAAAAGAAAGTTTTGCCCTTGAATAACCGACAGGTTTTTCGTGTAATAATCTTTTGTAATCTTTTATGCCGGTCCTTTGCGATCCGGACACTACCAAGTCACCGTCGTACATAGGATATTCACCACTTTCGTTTGTAAGTGAAAGATACTGTGTCGGATGCTCAAAAGAGGGGAAGCTCAATTTTTTAAAAGTTTTGACGGTCTTTTCTCCGTATCCCCGACATTCTATCATCATAGAAAGAAGCTTTTGCAGGTTTTCTTTTGCCGGGACCTGGGTCAGGCCTCCGATCACATAGCTAATGGGGTGGATATGACGGCCGGCAAGCACTTCCCCGGCGAAATCGCTCATCCTTTTCATCTTAAGCGCCATCTCTATCATGCTCTTGTGGGTCTTGACCAGAGGGAAAATGCTCTTTACGCCGAGAAGGTCGGGCGCGACAAGCATGTAAATGTGAAGTATATGGCTGTCGAGCATTTCCGTGTTCAATAAAAGTTTTCGGAGCAAAGCCGTATCGTCTGACGGGGTCACTTCAAGCGCCGCTTCCGCCGCTTTAATGCTGGCAAGGCTGTGACCGCAGGCGCAGATGCCGCAGATCCTGCTCGTAATATGCTGCGCTTCCCATATCGATCTGCCAACGAGCATAGATTCGAAGAACCTCGGAGATTCTATGACCTGGAACTCGCATTTTTCCAGCACGCCGTTTTTTACATCAACGACGATATTACCGTGTCCTTCCACCCTTGTCAGGTAGTGGATATCAATATTTACGTTCTTTGAATTACTGCTTGAACTCTTTGTCATATTTTACTCCAAGGCTGTCATTATATAAAGTAAACCTGTTCAGGATCTCGTTAAGATCAAGCCCGTATTTGCTCAGGATCTCTTTTTGTCCGTTGGCGGCGGGATCGTCCACAAGCCCCCTGCAGCCGTAGCATTTGTTCCCATTATTTATACACCAGGAGTTGCAGCCGGCCCTTGTCACGGGACCGAAACAATCCTCGTCCTTTTCATACCTGCAGACATTCTCGTTTGTTTTGCATTCGTTGCAGACGGAATAGGTCGGGACCACATAGGGTTTACCCAGCAGAAGACATTTGACAACTGTGACCACTTCCGGGATATACACGGGACACCCGTGGATAAAATAATCCACTTTTATGACCTCGCGCAAAGGCATTGTCTTTATCGTGTTGATGCTGCCGGCCATATCTCCGTAGACAAGCTTTTTCGCGTCTTCAAGCGGCGTGCGGTTCTTCATGCCGTTCACGCCTCCGATGGTAGCGCACGCGCCAAGGGCGACTACAACTTTTGCTTTTTCTCTGATAGCCTTGATCCTTTTCACGTCGTTATCAGAGGTTATGCTGCCTTCAACAAAAGCGATGTCGTAGTCCTGACCGTTCTCAGACATGATCTCGCGGAAGCTCACGATGTCGACGAGTTTTAGAAGCTCCAGCAGAGTTTCTCCCATATTGGCGAACTGGAGCTGGCAGCCCTCGCAATCGCTAAAGTCGAAGAACGCAAGTTTCGGTTTTTTAAAGACCTTTTTCATAGCATTCCCCTTTAAAGTTCTTTAACTGATTATATGTAAAAACAGGCCCTGTCTGGCAGACATACACGCCCTCTATCTGGCAATGCCCGCATTTTCCAAGCCCGCACTTCATCCTCCGCTCCAAAGAAAGGACTATCTGGTGTTCAGGTATTTTCTTTTCGAGAAGTGAGACAAGGGTGAACTTCATCATGATAGGCGGGCCGACGACCACAGCGTAAGTGCGCTCCGGGATTATATCGACACCAGGGATCAGGGTCGTAATTACCCCGACGTTACCTTTCCATTCTTCATCGGCCTTGTCTACGGTGCAGTTCCTTTTTATTTCGGCCCTTTTCATCCATTCGTTCGCTTCTTCATTAAAGAGGAGCTCATTTGGCGACTTGCACCCCAAAAGTATTTGAACGTTCCCGAAATCATTGCGGTTTGCCATTACATAGCGTATCAATGAACGCAGCGGCACCATGCCAAGCCCTCCGCCGACGACCAGGATATCGTAACCGAACATATTATCGATTGGGAATCCTTTTCCGTAAGGTCCCCTGATGCCGATCACATCGCCCTTGCCGTATTTATGAAGTTCATTTGTGAAAACCCCGACCTTCCTTACGGTCAGGTCAAAGTATCCTTTATCAGTGGGGGAGGAGGCGATCGAGATTGGCGCTTCACCAAAACCAAAGATAGACACCATAACGAACTGTCCCGGTTCGTGCCCAAGTTCTTTGCCTTCTTCAAGTTTAATTTTGAAGAATTTCTCGTTCGCACCCACCATATAGGCGTCTATTATTTCCGCTTTCACCGATTTGTGCGGAAAAGAAAGGATCTTTTCTTTTAATTTTTCTTTAGCCGGCATTTTTACTCCTGTACCCGTCTATCACAGCATTCACTGTTTCGGGAAGGCTGATCTGCGCAACGCAAGCCCTTGTACAGCGCCCGCAGCCCGTGCAGAAATATCTGTTGAACTTGTCCACCGGATATTTGAATTTTCTATAATATCTGTGGCGCTGTCTTGAATCGCGGCCTTTTCTAAAATCTTCTCCGCCGGCGACTTTAGCAAAATCATCCATCTGGCAGGAGTTCCAAATCCTGTATCTAGTCCCATTGGTCAAATCGAGCTCCATCTCATCAATGACATCGTAACAGTAACAGGTGGGGCAGGAGGCAGTGCAATTCCCGCAGCCGACGCACCGCTTTCCGACATCCTCCCATACCGGGGATTTGAAAGAATTGTCGAATGCCTCGTATATTTTTGAAAGAGGGGCCTTAAGCTCTTCTTTAAAAACCTTTTTCTTTTCCTCCCTGACGGAGGCAAGAGCGGCCATATCTTTATCGTTTGCCTCGCGTATGTATTTGAGATTTTTGATAAGGCTCTCACCCTTTTCGGAGTTCACATGAAGGGCAAAACTGTTCCCGATATCTACCATCATCAGGTCATATCCGCCGCGGGGCTCATGATTGCCCATTGAAGAACAGCTGGCGATATCATCGCAGTATTTCAGGCATTCAAGGCCGATGATCGTCATCTTGCTTTTTCTGCTGAGATAGTATGGATCCGCGGGATTTTCCCTGAAGACGACATCCATGCATTGAATACCGGCAATATCACAGGTATGCACAGCAAAAAGGATGAACTCTTCCGGGTCTTTGGTCCCTTTTTCCTCGGTGAACTTTTCGGCGTTGAAATTGATCAGCTTTTCCTTTTGCGGGAAGTAATATTTTTTCGGGGGAAGAATAGTCGGGATATACTGCAGACTGATCTCTTCCGGGTCTTTGATAGGCCTGAAGACGAAAAGACTCTCTTTTTTCTTTGGGCCGTAAACGCGGGCCTTTTTCATCAGGCGCTCGAGCCATTTATTAAGGTCAGTTTTTTTAATTACTGCGTATTTCATTTTGCGTACTCGATCTTTGTCAGTTCAAACTCCGGACCGTACGGGATCTTTTTCAGGTCGATCTTCAGACCTTCCCATTTTGTCCCTTTGGAGAATTCCTTGAAATGGCCGATAAAATGCTCTTTTGTCAACGAGCCGAATTCAGATATATTTATGAATATTTTCTTGATTTTGCCGCAGGAAGATTCTTCTTTTTCAAGATACTTTATCAGATTCTTAAAAAGATGGGAATCATGCATGATTTGAGGATATTATAGCATGATGGAGATGAGGGCTTCGACTGCACTCAACCCAAGGTGCTTAAGCGAGAACAACAGGGTCATCTTGTCAAATTAAAAAAGGAGCCGAACCGTTAAGGTTCAGGCTCCTTTAACAAATCTTCAGCTTTAAACTTTTGCCGCGTTACCCTTCTTATTCAAATAGACAGCAAGTATTATGAGCAATACTGAAACGGTCACTATTGTCCATTTGACCTTTGTTTCCACGCCGGTAAATATGATAGGTACTATCAAAAGAGCAACAAGGTTCATTACCTTGATAAGAGGATTAAGCGCCGGTCCGGCGGTATCTTTGAACGGATCTCCGACCGTGTCGCCTATGACAGCCGCTTTATGAGCTTCGGAGCCCTTTCCGCCTAACATCCCCATTTCGATAGATTTCTTCGCGTTATCCCAGATGCCGCCTGAATTTGCCAGAAGAACCGCAAGCAGTTGCCCGACTAAGATTGCTCCCGCGAGAAAACCTCCGAGTGCTGCTGTTCCCAAAGCAAAACCCACAGCAATCGGGGTGCAGATAGCCAGCAGTGCGGGACCGATCAATTCTTTTTGCGCGGCAAAGGTTACGATATCAACGCACTTAAAATATTCCGGTTTGTTCTTTCTTTCCATGATCCCCGGGATCTCTCTGAACTGTCTCCGGACTTCTTCAACGACCAGCTGGGCAGCTCTTCCCACCGCTTTGATAAGGAATGAAGAAAAAAGGAACGTCACGGCGCCGCCAAGGAGCAGACCGATAAACACGTCGGACATATTCAGCTGGATACCCGTTTTAAGCAGTCCTCCTTCTTCAACAAAGGACCGAAACAGTGCGATCGCAGCGATCACCGCTGTCGCGATAGCAAAACCTTTTGTAAGAGCTTTTGTCGTGTTGCCTACGGCATCCAGCTTGGTGACTATTTTTTCAGCTTTGCTGCCTTCGCCCCTGTAAGTTCCGGACATTTCAAATATGCCGTTAGCGTTATCCGATATAGGTCCGTAGGTGTCCATAGCAAGAATGAACCCCGTCGTTGTCAAAAGCCCAAGGCCCGCCAGCGCAACGCCGTATGCGGATAGAGCCAAATTCCCGCCGAATATTGCCATTGATGCGAAGATCGTTGCCGCGATAGCGACAATGGACCAAACAGAAGATTCCTGAGCGAGCGCAAAACCCGACAGTATCAGTGTTGCCGGGCCGGTCTTGGCAGATTCAACCGTTTCCTTAATAGGATTATTTTCTGTGTGAGTAAAGTAATTGGTCAGGTTTTCTATCACGACCGCCAGAACTATACCTACAAAAGTTGCCAGTGCAAACCTCCACCATTCAGCGCCTTTGACGGGATAATTCAGATATAGATAGCAGATAGCCACAAAACCGATGATAGAAGTTATTGAAGCGACCCAAAAACCAAAATTGATGGGCTTCATCGGATCACCGATCTCCTCAGTATCTTTTCCTCTGACTGACCAGGTCCCTAAGATCGATGCAAATACGCCCACGGCCCTGACCAGCAGGGGATACATTATAAGCTTAAGGGCCATAAGAGCGGCCATTCCGCCAAAGAGAGCCTGAAAGCCCTTGTCAGCCAGAGTCGCCGCACCAAGTATCAATGCGGCAACCAACGTGACTTCATAGCTTTCAAAAACATCCGCGGCCATACCGGCGCAGTCGCCGACGTTGTCGCCTACATTATCAGCGATGACAGCTGCGTTCCTGGGATCGTCTTCGGGGATATTTTTTTCAACTTTACCGACCAGGTCAGCTCCGACGTCAGCAGCTTTTGTATAGATACCGCCGCCTATCCTCATAAAAAGCGCGACCAGGCATCCTCCGAACCCGAACCCGACCAATACTTTCATCGCGTCCTGCTTGAATATCATGAATATTATTGTCGCACCCAAAAGACCGAGACCCACCGTGAACATCCCTGAAACAGTGCCGGCCTGAAAAGCGACTTCGAGGGCTTTTTTAAAACTGGTGAGTGCGGCGTTTGCCACCCTCACGTTAGCGCGGACGGCAAGGCTCATGCCCACAAATCCCGCTCCTGCCGAAGCGCAGGCTCCCAGCAGAAATGCGACCGCAATGCCGATCGGGAGCGAAGGGTTGTTCGGATAAACAGGCACGTACATAAAGTAAAGGCCGACAGTTATGAGGGCGATAAATATGCCCATTACTTTGAACTGTCGGGCCAAATATGCCGTGGATCCTTCCTGGATCGCTTTGGCCACATCAACCATTTCCTTAGAACCCTGAGGGGCCCTGAGGACTTTCCACGCCATATACATACCGTACAAAAGAGCGATCACCGCGGAACCCAGAACGAACCAGAGCAGATGGATCTCAAGAGGCCTCAAAATCGGCAGAACTATACTTGCTTCAGACATGTTTTCCTCCTTCTATTGATTTTTGTAAGCCGAAAGACCCGGATAAACAGCTTCTGTGGCGAGTTCTTCTTCAATCCTCAGCAGCTGGTTATATTTGCAGACCCTGTCAGACCTGGCCGGCGCGCCGGTCTTGATCATTCCGGAGTTCGTTGCGACTACGAGATCCGCTATTGTTGTGTCTTCGGTCTCTCCGCTCCTGTGAGAAACGACCGCAGTATACTTTGCTTTTTTTGCCATCTCGATGGCAGCCAGCGTCTCGGTCAGCGATCCGATCTGGTTAAGCTTGATAAGAATGGAGTTCGCGACGCCCTGCTCGATACCTTTTTCCAGGAGCTTGATGTTCGTGACAAAAAGGTCATCACCCACAAGCTGTATCTTTTTGCCTATCTTTTTTGTGATGAGCGACCAGCCTTCCCAGTCTTCCTGCGCGAGGCCGTCTTCTATTGAAATGATAGGATATCTGGAAACTAATTCCACATATAGGTCAACCATCTCGGCAGGCGAGAGGGACTTCCCTTCGCTTTTCAGTTCGTATTTCCCGTCTTTAAAGAACTCCGATGAAGCAGGATCGAGGCAGATATTTACCTGGGCCCCGGGTTTATATCCCGCCTTTTCGATAGCTTCAACAATAAGTTTAAGGGCTCCTTCGTTCGAACCGAGCGCGGGAGCAAAGCCGCCTTCATCGCCGACAGTCGTAGGCGCGCCTTTTGCTTTTACAAGACTTTTAAGGTTGTGATAGACTTCCGCGCAGATCCTGAGCCCTTCTTTAAAGCTTGTAGCGCCGGTAGGGGTGATCATATATTCCTGAAACTCTGTATTCCACCCGGCGTGAGCGCCGCCGTTCAGGACGTTCATCATGGGAACGGGAAGAGTTACGCCTTTTTTACCGCCGAAGTATTTATACAATGAGATCCCGAGCCCGTTTGCCGCAGCCCTTGCGACCGCGAGAGAAACGCCGAGAATGGCGTTAGCCCCGAGCTTGCTCTTGTTCGCCGTGCCGTCGAGATTTATCATCAATTCGTCTATCTCTACCTGGCTTGTCACGGACTTCCCTTTGAGTTCTTTTTCAATAATAGAAACATTGGCAACGGCTTTTTGAACGCCTTTGCCAAGATATCTTGATTTATCGCCGTCCCTGAGTTCAAGCGCTTCATGGATGCCTGTTGATGCGCCGGAAGGCACTATCGCCCTTCCGAGCGTGCCGTTCTTTGTTATGACATCCACTTCAACGGTCGGGTTGCCCCTTGAATCAAGGACCTCCCTGCCGATAACTTTTTCAATTGTCATCCCGGCAGCCTTTGAGTTCTTCTTACAGTACTTTTTCGCTATGTTCTCGAACATCAGTTTCTCCTTTCAATAAAATTCGCGCCAATTTCTATTTTATCAGAAAAAGAAAGGCGTTTGTGGGCCCGAAAGGTTATGATAAAGTGTTCTCTTTTATGTGATCTTTACCGAGATGTGAAGTGCTGTTGAGCAGGACGATCCTCGGATAGGGAGCCGCGAACTTGATTATATTCATACCGCAGTTCTCCTGCCTAATACGCCAGAAGTTGTCCAGGCCGAGCATTAAATAATGGAATAATATGGTGCGGTTAATGCCCCCATGGCCTACGATTAAAACCGTTTTATTTTTATGAGATCTTGCTATCTTTTCAACCGCTCTTACGCCCCTTTTTTGCAGCCCCTTTAGTTTTTCAGCCCCTGGAATGTCAGCTTTATTTGGATGGATAAGCCACAGTTTATAAAGGCCCTTATATTTTTTCTCTATCTCAAAATATTTCAACCCTTCCCATTCCCCGTAAAATCTTTCTCTCAGATCTTTAAGCGGCCTGACCTTGAGCCCATGCGGTTTGGCGATAATTCTTGCCGTATCGACAGATCTTTTAAGGTCAGAGCAGTATACAGCGCAAATGCCGGTCTTTTTAAGAAAATTGGCGGCATGCCCGGCTTGTTCTATCCCATTCTTCGAAAGCTCTCCATCGCCTTGACCCTGATAGATCTGTTCCACATTTGAGGCCGTTTCGCCGTGGCGCATAAGTATCAAGGTTGTCATGATTTTAGTATATCACGCAAGACGATATACCATTAAATACTTTTGGTGAAAAATTATGCTATAATTTCGCCAAAACATAAAAAGGAGGAAAATTTCTATGGTATTAAAAAAGAAAGCGAAAAAAACGGCATCCAGGAAGGCGTCCAAGCCAAAAGAAAAAGTCATCGGCAGCGCCGAGCATTACTTTGACAAGCTCCATGTAGTAACAACAACACTTAAGAGGCCGTTAAAGGTCGGGGATATAATACATATAAAAGGGCACACAACGGACATGGTCCAGACCGTCGAATCCATCCAGATAGAACACAGCCGCGTCCTCAAGGCGAAAAGGGCGACGGAGTCGGGATAAAGGTCTACGGACCGGTGAGGGACACCGACATAATCTATTTTGCGGATAAAAAAAGCGGAATTTCGACCGAGAGCGCGGATAAAGTGGTGCTAAACTTCCAGAAAATGCGGGATGAAATGCAAAAAGAGCCCCAGCAGAAAAGACCATCCGCCGCAGCGTTTAATCCTATATTGCCGAAGCAGGCAATGCCCAGCGTCAAGCCGTTAAGAAAGCAGGAAAATCCGGGGACCTCTTCGGGGACAAAGTTCTTTAACTTTTAACTGATTAAAGAACATCCGTGCTCTAACGTCAAAACAAGCAATTTCTCGCGATCCATCAAAGTTATTATATAAATATGGCAAATAATAAAGCAGCTCAAGATATCTGGGAAAGACTGCCGCAAGCGTTCCATGCGCTGCGGTTCAAGAATTACCGCATTTTCTGGATCGGCCAGTTCGTCTCTCTTGTGGGTCTTTGGATGATGATGATAGCGCAAGGGTGGCTTGCATATGACATAACAAATTCAAAGTTCCTTCTGGGGCTGGTGGACTTTATCGCGGGCATCCCGGTGCTTCTTTTGTCCCCGCTGGGCGGGTTCATGGCGGACCGCATGGACAGGCGAAAACTGCTCCTTGCCACACAGATAGTATTTGCCATTGCTTCTTTCTTGATAGGACTTTTGATATCCACCGGGCAGATCAACTATTTTAATCTATGTCTTTTGGCGCTTGTATTTGGATTGGCCAACGCTGTCGATTCTCCGGTAAGGCAGGCGTTCGTAGTGAACCTTGTGGAACGCAATCATTTTTCAAATGCAATAGCGCTCAATTCACTTTCCTTCAACAGTGCAAGGGTGATCGGTCCGGCTGTTGCGGGATATCTGATCGGAGCTTTCGGCGTCGGACTTTGTTTTTATCTTAACGCAGTCTCGTTCCTGGCAGTTATAGTAAGCCTGCTTATGATAAAAGGTATATTCAAAGTAAAAACCATGCAAAAGGCGAACTTTGGAGAAGCGTTCATGGATTCAGTAAAATATGTGCTGCAAAACAGGAAAGTGCTGCTCTCGCTGGTGCTCATGGCGTTCACGTCATTGTTCATAATGCCTTATGCCGTGCTTATGCCCGTATTTGCAAAAGACATACTAAATGTAGGGGCGCAAGGACTTGGGGTCCTGATGTCATTTTCAGGGGTTGGTGCGTTGCTCGGGGCTTTCTTTCTTGCACAGTTCGGGGCAAAAAAAGATTTTACCAGGACGATAATCGTAAGCACGACGATGATGGCGCTGGCGGCCGTGCTGTTCTCGTTTTCAAGGAACTACCTTCTTTCATGCGCGGCGCTGCTGATATTGGGGTTTAATATAGTGACACAGGCCATATCGGTCAACACGTTTCTGCAGTACACGGTCACGGATGAATTGCGCGGGCGTATTATGGGCTTTTATTCGATGTCCTTTATGGGGCTGATGCCGATAGGGGCATTTCAGGCGGGAGCATTGGCGCATTTCATAGGTGCCCCGCACACGCTTCTGATAGGAGCCGTAATAAGTTTTTTACCGGCACTCTTTTTGTTCTTCAGAAGGGCAACAGCAGTCCGGTGAACACTATTTTTCAGGTACCAGTATTCCTATTCCGATAAGGACCAATAATACCGCCCAGAAATATCTCCAGATATTCCCTGTGACAATTCCCGCAGCCTCAAGAAGCAGAATAATGCCGATCAAGATCACCAATGATCCCCAAAACACGCGTCTATTCATAATCCTCTCCTTTTAAATCAATTTCTAAAAGAATGCCAGCCTTGTCCCAAGGTTAAACACAAATCCGTCGAGCGGAAGTTCTACATTATTAGAATCCCGAAGCCCGCTCTTCTGATATTTTAATTCGACAAAACCCGTCGTGTTTGGTCCGAATGCCGCCTCTATTCCGGCCCCGGCATTGGCCGCGAATCCGGAAAATGAGGACGGAGAACCACCCGTCCGACTGTCCGTCAATCTGTTTGCGGCGCAGTAGTTAATATCGCCCGTCAGGTAAGCATTCAAATACCCGTGAGTGCTTCCGTAATCGCCCCAATAGGTGACATATATTCTTGCCCCGTAACCGAAAGCCATTATGCCGTAGCTCCCGTTGACGGTGGTCCCGTTGTTATAACGTTTCCAGATGTAAGTGAATCTCGGGCCCGTATCGAGGTTTTCATTAAGCTTCGCGTCAAAATCAAAACCGAATGTAGCGGTACCCTCGGCTTGAATGTTTGTCGTGTCTGAAACAGATATAAGCCCGCCCCTTACCCCAAGCCTGTACGTTTTTCTGTTCATTAATGCGGGGAGATCTACCTGCGTGACAAGAGTAGCTTTTGACATGCTTTCCCCCACCGGGACGGCAACACTGCCAGGTGTGGCGGCCTGGGATACAGCGGAAAGGCCAATGATAATAAAAGAAACGGCAAGCGCTGCAAACAATACTTTTTTCATGATTACCCCCTTATAAAAAATTTATTAAATTATATAGCAAATGTTATATCAATTCAAGCCCTTCTTAAAAGAAGGATAATCGTGTTCCGAGACTTAACAAGAACCCTTCATCAGGAAAACTTATCCCGTTCGAGTCCTTAGTGCTGCCTTTTTGATAACGGACATCCACGAACCCGGTGTTATTGGGGCTAAATGCCGCCTCCATACCAATGCCGGCATTTGCCACGAAACCGCTGAAAGACGAAGGAGAAGACGAAGAGGGCAACAGATCAAAGCCCTTATTTGCTATCGCATAATTAATATCCCCCGCTAGGTAAGCGTTGAGAAAACCGTGTGCGCTGCCATAGTCACCAAAATATGCAAGGTATAGCCTGCCGCCGAAGCCGAGCATGAGAAAACCATAGTTAGCATTGACGCTTGTGCCATTATTGAATTTCTTGTTCACATAAGTGATCCTGGGCCCGATATCAAGATTTTTATTGAGCTTGCCGTCAAAATCAAAACCGATGGCAAAAGGCCAATCCTTCGTGACGGACACGCTGTCGCAAGGGGCCATCAAGCCGAACCTTATCCCGAGACGGTAATCCTTTCTGGTGAGAAGCGCAGGAAGGTTCAGCCTTTTCATCACCATAGGCTGAGACAGCTCTCCCATAGTGGGCGTATTCTGCTCATCCTGTTTCAGGAAAGGGGTCTCGGGAATGACCTTCCCTTTGGCGGGTGAGATGCCAGGGACAGGACGGGGCGACGCAAAAACCAAGGAAGAAAGGAACATAAGAACGAAAACCAAAACGAAAACTCTTTTCATTTATTACTCCTTGATGAATAAAAGTGAAAGCTAAGGATATGATATAACAAGATCCCGATATTGTAAATCAAATCATTCTTAGGCCTTTTCTTTAAGCCTTATTATTGAAAGCCGGAGGTCGTCCGCGAATTCTTTATATACATCATAAGCAGCAGTGCTCTTTTTTTTCTCAAAATAAGGCCGCGGATCAAGCGGTTTTCCGAAAAATACTTTTATGGGATGCTTCCTCGGGATGAAACTGCCTCTAGGCAGAGCCTTGTCGGAGCCTTTAATATAAGCCGGGACAACAGGAGTCCCGGTCTCAACTGCGAGAGCACCGACCCCCACCTTAAAAGGAAGGATCTCCCCCGAGTTCCTGGTCCCTTCGGGAGCTATATAAAGGATCCTGCCGCACATCAGAGCATTCGCAGCGGTGGACATCGCGCTCAAAAAATCACTTTTGCTGTCCACGGAGAATGATGGGGCAAAACTTTTTATGAACATCCTTGCAAAAGGGATCTTATCGTAAAGCCCCTTATAGATAACGCAAACCTTATCCCGATGAAATTTTGGAAGGCACAAAAAGACGGCAGGGAAATCAAAACTGCTTGCATGATTGGATGCGATGATGAAAGGCGCTTTTTCGGGAAGGTTTTCCACCCCGGATGAAGACAGGCGGAACATCTTGAAGAACAACAAAGATGCAAAAGCCCTTAAAGGCCGTCTGAGCGATATCAGATGCCTGTCGCATTTCAAGGCGACATCACAAATGTTCAATTCGTCAAGTTTCAGGACCTTCCGCCAATATGAAGAGGTGTCTTCATTCACGGTTTCATCCGCCCGTCTTTTCTTTGACAAGGCTTATTATGTCATTTAGAGTCCGGATCTTTTCCAGCTTTTTTTCCGGAAGATCGATCTTGTATTTTTTGTCGAGCGTCGCAAATATCTCGACCCCGAGAAGGGAATCCACCCCCAGGTCCCTAAAAAGGTCCGTGTTCGGTTCGATCTTGTCTTCGGGGAGTTTTATCACCCTTGAAATGATGGATCTTATTTCCTGATCGAGGTTTTCCATGTTTACTCCTTAAAAGTCTGTTTTACCCGGAACCTTTTTATCTTTTTTGTCGCGGTCTTTGGGAGCTCTTCTCTCGAAACATAATATTTAGAGACCCTTTTATATTCCGTCAACAACTTTCCGTAACTGTCTATTTCCTTGCCGAGGATCTCGGATATCAGATCGTCCGTCAGATGGGAATTTCTTTTTAGTACCCAATCCGCGATCTTTTCGATATTCGGCACCACCGCGGCCCGGACTTCTTCTGTCCCGGCCTTTGCACCTTTTCTGATAGAACCGCCGAAGACGCAGATCTCCTGAATGAACGGGCTTTTGGAAAGGATGAATTCAACCTCGTCAGGATATACATTGACGCCGGACCCCAGCACTATCACATCTTTGGACCTGCCGGTGATGTAGATATTGCCTTTGTCATCGATCCGCCCGAGATCGCCGGTATAAAACCAATCATTCCTTAAGATCTCTGCGGTCGCTTCCGGGTTTTTATAGTATCCCTTCATTATGTTGGGGCCTTTTGCCGTGATCTCTCCTATTCCCCGGCTGTTTGGATTCGATATCTTTATCTCAATGCCGGGCAGGGCCTTTCCGACTGAACCAAAGACATTATTATCCAGGGTGCAGGCGGAAAGGATGGGGGCTGTCTCCGTAAGACCGTAACCTTGCAGGATGGTAAAACCCATCAGGTCAAATTCTTTTATTATATCCGGGTCGATCGCGGCTCCGCCCGAGACAAAGAATTTTATATTTCCTCCGAACGTCCTGTGGACCATGCCGAAAAGAAACCTTCCGATATTGGCCCGGAATAACCGTGACAGCCGCGAAAGCAGAAAAAGAAGGGCAAAAAGGACCCTGGCGAACCCCCCTTTCTCCTCTACCTGCCGCTTGATCCCGTCAAGGAAAAGTTTGTATAAAAGCGGCACGGCGCAAAGGACCGTCACCTTGGTCTCCTGCATGTTCTTGATGAGGCTGTAAGATTTAAGGCTTTCGGCATAAGTGATCGTCGCGCCCAAATAGATCGGGCAGAACATGCCGGCCGTCGTCTCGAAAGCGTGATAGTTCGGCAGCACCGACAGGAAATTATCGCCCGGGCCTATCATGTGAAATATCGGGGCTATTTCAACCACATTCGAAAGAATATTTTTATGCGAAAGCATAACTCCCTTGGGATTGCCGGTCGTTCCGGACGTGTAGATTATGGACGCGATATCATCGGGTTCCGCCCGGTCGACCGGCATGGCGTCAAAGTAAGACGAGCTCAAGATGCCCTCAAGGTCTTTGTCGATGTTCAAGATCTCTTTCAATGACGGGACCCGCGCCTTTATATTTTCCAATTTTGAAAGAAGCGTGTCCGAACAAAAGGCCATCAGTGCTCCGCTGTTCTCTAAAAGATTTAATATCTCTCCGGATTCCAATTTCGGGTCGAGCGGCACCACTATCGCTCCGATACTAGTTATACCGAAATAAACAAAAGGCCATTCAGGCCTGTTCTCGCAGAACAAGGCGATCCTGTCGCCTTTGTTTATCCTGTTTTTAAGAAGAAAGAATCCGATGTCCTGTACGGCAGCGTGAAGCTCGGCGTAGGTGATCTTTTTATAACCGCCATTCTCAGCCTTCATCTGCAGCGCGACATAAGGCCCGAACTTGTCGGCGCAGTCTTTCAGCATCCGCGGGATAGTGACGCGTTCCAAACTCATTGTTTTAGAAATTATATATTCATTTATAAAGAATGTAAACAGACAAATCCGGATATGTTATCCGGGATAACGGTTTGTTATGGGCAGCCTTCTGTCTTTTCCGAAAGCTTTCGGAGTGATCTTTATCCCGGGGGCGGACTGTCGTCTTTTGTATTCATTCATGTCTATCATGCGGACCGTTCTTTCAACGACTTCTTTGCTAATCCCTTTTTTTGCTATATCGCCGGCGCCTTTATCCTTTTCGACATATTGATCGATTATTTTATCCAGCACATCATACTCAGGCAGGGTGTCCTGGTCTTTCTGGCCCGGCTTTAGTTCCGCCGTGGGCGCTCTTTCGATTATTGTGCGCGGTATGACCGGCGAGACCGAATTTCTATAATCCGCAAGCTCATAAACAGTGGTTTTAGGGACATCTTTAATTACCGAAAGGCCTCCGGCCATATCCCCGTATAAAGTGGCGTAGCCTGTAGAGACTTCACTTTTGTTGCCGGTCGCCAGGACCAGGGAGCCGAACTTGTTCGAGAAAGCCATCAAAAGATTTCCCCTGATGCGCGCCTGAAGGTTCTCTTCGGCGACGTTTGAAGGGATCCCCTTGAAATAGTGGTCCAGTTCCCCGATATATTTTTCAAGTATGCCCTGAATGCCGATCTCCTTACATTCGATGCCGAGGTTTTGCGCAAGAAGCATCGCATCAGCCAGGCTCTGCTCCGAAGTGTACCGTGAAGGCATAAAAAGCGTCTCAACATTATCTTTCCCGAGAGCATCAGCGGCTATGGTTGCTACCAGCGCCGAGTCTATACCGCCGGAAAGGCCGAGGAAGACTTTCTTAAAGCCGTTTTTCCTGACGTAGTCTTTAAGGCCCAGGCAGAGTGCGCGATAGATCTCGGCAGCCCTTGAAAGTGGTGCATGGTTCGTGGCGTGTGGTTCGCGGGCTAAGGGAAGTTCAAAAACGATCAGATCTTCCTCGAACTGTTTACCGCGGGCAAGGATCTTTCCCTGAGGCCCCATGACAAAGGAGTGGCCGTCAAAAACAAGTTCATCCTGGCCGCCAACAAGGTTCAAATAAGCAAAAACAGATCTTTTGTTTTTCACCAGCCGTTTTGCCCGTTTTTCTCTTTCTTTCCACTTTTCAACGGAATACGGGGAAGCATTTATTGCAAATATCAAATCCACCTTTTCTTTTGAGAGCTTGAATGCGGGCCCGCCATCGTCCCAGATGTCCTCACATATGCAGATACCGACAGTAAGATTTTTATGCTTGAATTTCACAATACGGTTCCCGGCCGAGAAATATCTTTTTTCGTCGAACACGCCGTAATTAGGAAGGCATATCTTGTCATAGATACCGATAATTCTTCCGTCCTTTATTACTGCAGCGGAGTTGAACAGCCTCCCGCTTTTTTTATTAACAAAACCAATAACGGCGACTATGCCCCTGCAATCTTTGATTATTCCTTTTAATGCGGCGATGTTGTCGCCGACAAAATTCGCCTTTAAAAGAAGATCTTCGGGAGGATAGCCGGTGACAGCAAGCTCGGGGAAAACGGCAATATCAATCCCGAGTTCTTTACATTTGTTGATATTCCCAATTATTGTTTGTGCATTGCCTTTTAGGTCCCCGACGGTCGGGTTGATCTGGCAGAGGGCGATCTTTATAGGCTGTTGTCTTTTCATAGAGCTTTTTGGGTTGATATAATGATATCTAACAATGCCATCAAAAGCAACAATCATAGAGGAGAGGATAAAACAGGCGCAGGAACTTTTAAAGCGCTGCTGTTTATGCGGGCACAGGTGCGGGGCGGACAGGACGTCAGGCGGGCTAGGCATCTGTGGAGCAGGAAAAGATATATATATTTCATCTTATACGGCGCATCTCGGAGAGGAGCCTGTTTTTTCAGGGACAAAAGGCTCGGGAACGATATTCTTTACTTATTGCAACCTTTCTTGTGCTTATTGCCAGAACTACGAAATAAGCCAGAAGCACCTCGGGAAAAAAGTCAGCGAAAAAGAACTTGCGGACATAATGCTGTCTCTGCAGAAAAAAGGCTGCCATAATATCAATCTTGTTTCGCCGACCCATTTCATGCCGCAGATACTTGCGGCTTTGAAGATCGCTTTTGAAAAAGGCCTGGATATTCCGGTCGTCTATAATACCAACGGTTATGATTCTTTAGAGCTTTTGAAGATACTTGACGGAATAGCCGACATATATATGCCCGACTTTAAATATTTTGATGATGAAAAAGCTAAAAAATATTCCAACGCCGAGAATTATGTCGAGACCGCAAAGGCCGGGATAAAAGAAATGTTCAGGCAGGCCGGCAATTTAGTTTTGGATGGAGAAGATATCGCCCTAAAAGGCCTCTTGGTGCGGCACCTGGGCCTGCCAAACAATATTTCAGGCGGAAAAGAAGTTCTTGATTTTTTGTCCTCCATATCAAAGGATATATGGATAAGCATAATGTCGCAGTACAGCCCGCAGAACAAAGCTAAAGAATATCCCGAGCTTAACAGGAAGATAACACCGGAAGAATATTGGGATGTGATAAGGCACGCGCAGAGCTTGAAGCTGGAAAACTATCTGATACAGGAAATGTCGTCGACGGAAACATATCTGCCGGATTTCAGCAAGAATAATCCTTTTTAGCTTAGTGATATAATTATGCCAAAGGATAAAATCATGAAAATTAAAAGAATCGGTGTGCTTACGACAGGCGGCGATGCTCCAGGAATGAACGCGGCGATAAGGGCGGTTGTCCGGTCAGCGATCTTTAACGGCCTTGAGGTCGTCGGCATCGAAAAAGGATTTGCGGGACTGATAAAAGGGGAAATCTGCCCTCTTGACGTTAAATCGGTTGGCGGAATAATCAACAGGGGGGGGACCATCCTTCATACTGTCAGGTCCCCGGAGTTCAAGCAAAAGAGTTCAAGAAAAAAAGCTTTTTCCAACCTTAAAAAGAACAGGATAGATGTCCTGGTCATAATCGGCGGCGACGGGTCACTTCACGGAGCAAAAGAACTTGAAGATGATTTTGGCTTTCCGTGCGTTGTGGTCCCGGCGACGATCGACAACGATCTGCCGCTCACCGATTTCACGATCGGATATATGACAGCGGTAGACACGGCGGTCGAAGCTGTAGATAAGATCAGGGACACCGCGTCTTCACACGAGAGGGTCTTTATAGTACAGGTGATGGGCCGGGAGCACGGGTTCCTGGCGGTCGAGGTAGGGCTCTCCTGCGGGGCCGAAGTCATCCTTGTGCCCGAAGTAAAGTGGAGCATCGACAGTGTCGTAAAGAATATTCTGGCAGGACACAAAAGAGGCAAATCAAGCAGTATTATTGTCATGGCGGAAGGCGCCGGAGATCCGAACAAAGTCGCGGACGAGATAAGGAAAGAAACGGACCTGGATGTCAAAGTTTCGATCCTCGGATATATACAGAGGGGCGGAACACCGAACGCGTTCGGCAGGATCCTCGCGTGTAAATTCGGTGAAGAGGCGGTCGATCTCATCCTGCAGGGAAAGATGAACAGGATGGTCGCGACCAACAAAAATAAGATCACTTCATTCCCGATAAAAGAAGTATTAAAAGCGAAAAAACAGATTGATATGGATTCTTATAAACTGGCGAAGGTCCTGGCGATATAACCTCACCGCCGGTCCCGGCCAAGGCGGGGCGAGGATTTTAAAAATGAAAACCGAAAAAATTCAATTAGCATCAAAAAGCGCGGACGGATACATTATCGACTTTGGCCCGGTCAAGCTCGTATTTGCAAAGACGAATAAAGGCATTGTGGGCTGCGGGATAATAGATATTGCGACATTTGAAAAGTTCGGTTTTCCCGCGGTAAAAGTTAAAGCCGCTGAAGGCTCTATTAATACATTAGATGATCTGCTCAAAGCAAGCGCGGTCTCAGTCAACGCGCCGGCAGTCTTGCTTGGTATCAAAGAAGGATTTACGGGGAAAGAAACACTGGAGAGAATGTAATAAGATGAGCTCTTTCTGGTTAGCGATAATGGCGGCCGTCATCTGGGGATTTGTCCCCCTGCTTGAAAAGATAGGACTCGGGAAGATAGAACCCCTTGTCGGGCTTTTTTACCGGAGCTGCGGCGTTTTGATCGGTCTGGTGATACTTGTACTTTTCTTTTTAAAGCCGGCGGAAATAAGATCAGTCGACCTCAGGTCAGCCCTGCTTGTCATGACCGGCGGGTTCCTGGCGAGTTTTGTGGCGACGATACTTTTTTACCACGCGCTTAAATGGGGAGAAATGTCCAGGATCGTCCCAATATCGGGCAGTTACCCTCTTATAACATTTGTACTTGGCATCTTTCTTCTAGGAGAATCCTTCAGCCTTTTGAAGCTGCTCGGAGTCATCCTCGCTGTGATAGGGGTCTGGCTTCTAAAGATAGGATAGGGACCCAAGCCTCCCTTTTTATGTGTCTCCCTGATATTCGCTGAAATTTCAAAAAATACCCGCCGATAGATATTTGTAAAAGTTCTGATAAGAAGGAGCCATAATTCAGTGAACATCAATCACGCATTACCGCTAAAGCCGGCAACAAAAATCGTTCATAGAGGAAAAACGCTTTTTGCGAGGGAAAATATCACACCGGTCGTAACACCGCTAATAAGGGAGGATGGAAGATTATTGCCGGATGTCAAAGGGATAGGTCGTCTGGTCAGGCATTTGACAGAGATCGGCGGTACATCAATCTTCGTAATGGGAGAAACAGGGGAGTTCAGATTCCTTCCGAGCGGGGTCAGAAGAGAAACTATCAGAAGTTTTTCGGCATGCGCGGGTACCCGCCTGAATGTCTTTGTGAATGTTACGGGTGATTCAGAGGAGGAGACCCTGGAAAACGCGGCTTTTGTCGCGGGATTGAGGACCGCGGCAGGGAAAGCCGAAACAAATGTGCACAATAACATTAAAGGGATAGTCGCAGCCCCGATATATTACATCAGGAATAACAGAGATATTGCCAGGCACGCCGAAAGGCTGAATGAAACAATAAAAGGAAGCGGGCTTTTCTTGTTTTTCTATAATAATCCCGGGATCACAAGAGGGGAGAATGTTTTGCCGGAAACGATGGCTTCCATAGCAAATATTGTCCCCGCTATCAAGGACAGTTCAGGCGACCTTGAAAGGATAGAAAGTTACAGCAGGTTCGTGGAAGTGGGACAGGGAGATGAAACGAGAATAGTAGAAGCGCTAAAGGCAGGGGCGACCTTTTCCGTGGCATCCATGGGGAATGTCTTTCCTTTTCCGAACAGACTGTTCGAGGCAACAACATTGGAGGCCATGAACAAATTTCAACTGAGGATAGACGAAGCGGTGATACCGTTGACAGGGCAAAGAAGAAAAATAGTGGCGGGACTTAAATACGCGCTAGATCTTCTCGCGATATGCTCATCGTTGACCACCGACGGCACAGCACAGCTTACAGATGCTGAAAAGGTAAAGGTGGGAGGGGTCGTCCGATATGTATTCAGACAATAAAAAAAAGAAAAATATTTTTCTTTTGCCGCCGACCTTGCCAGAAAAAAGAATTTAAAAATTCACTGAAATTTCCCAAAATATCATCCGATAGATTGTTGTAATAGTTTTGTATATTTGCGAGATAAGATCTGAGGGCACAAAATGTTTATTATACCGAAAGCTGAATTCAGGCAGATCCAGAGTACATTCGCGGGAAGGTTTAAGACCCCCCCGCAAAGGATATTTTCCGCGCCCCTGAGGGCGGTGCCGATAGGGGACCATGTTGATTATTCCGTAATAGAAGGAGACGGCACAAATCTTACGATAGCATTTGGCCTTCCGTTCAGGACGGTTATTGCCGTTGCGCCGACGCCGGGCACCAACAAGGTGGAGATCCATTCGCCGGCAATGAAAGAACCGGAATTTTCTTTTGCCCTGGAACATCCGCCGGAAGCTCCCAAAAACCCGTCAGATCCATGGGGCAAATACATGCTCGGTATTTTCAGCACAGCTCTTTCAAACAAACTGCCCTTGGGAGGTATGCGGATCCAGATCAGTGGTAACAGCGCCGGCCTTATCGGGAAAGGAGCCTCAGCATCGGCCGCGCTTTGCGTGGGGATGAACCTCGCATTGAACGCTGTATTCGGCTGGAACAAATCAAAAACCGAGATCGCCCATCTGGCCCAGGCAGCAGAGCATTCTCCGTATGTACGGGTAAAATGCGGGCTGCTTGACCAGATGGCATCTTTATTCAGCGGGAAGAACAAGGCAATATTAATAAATTTCGGCGATCTTTCAAAGATAACAACAGTCGACCTGTCGCCATTGACAAATGCCGGTTACGGTTTTTACCTCATCAACAGCGGCGTGGCAAGAGGCCTCGGCGGAACATATTATATGGAACGCAGGGGGGAACTTGAACGGCTTGGAAGACTTCTGCCCACAATATTTAAAGTCCCTGCGGGAAAGGGATTGCATGTCTCGGCTTACTCGGAAAACCAGATCATCAGTCTGACAGCGACAAAAAGAAGAGACTTTGATGCAGCAATGCACAGGGCGGCAAAATCTGCGGGAGAAGGTTCTTCAAAATATGATGCCCGCGCAAGGGCGGATATGCTTATGCGGGCGATCTATGTCGTGCAGGAAAGGGCAAGGGTTTTGAGATTTATCCGGAACCTTCGTGCAAATAATATTATGGGATGCCTGGAAGCGATCAATGAAGAAGGAGATGAGCTTTCAATGACCGGTAAATTCCGGGTGAGTGCGACCCTTGTCAGAGATGCGGATGGGAAAGTTCAGGAAAGGCTATACCTTGATCTTTTAAGGCAGGCGACTGCGGAAGCCATAAAAGGTTCGCGTGAATTCCAAAAGCAGTCGTTTTCATTTGCGTGGAAGATGATGGGAGGAGGAGGGGGAGGATTCCTGTCAGGAGTCGCCCTTCCGGAACATATGACCCCGGAGACGCAAGCAGAGATAGCACGATCATATGTGCAAAAACAGCGAGAAGCAGGTTATCCGGATATCTATGAGCCCGAATTTTTTGAGGCAAAACCGTCTGCAGGCGCAGATGAAGTGATCTCGGAATCGTAAGAATTAACAATTGCGTGAAATTTGGGGAATATCGTATCGATAAGATCCTGTGGATGACAAAAAGGAGAAAAGAACATGGCAACACCGTTAATAAGGAATATAAGACTGACCGCACCCGTGGTCCTGCCTAAAACAGCACCATCAGCAATGCACGGTGAACAGCGCCCTGAAAGATTGTTGATAATCGGAGATCTTGGAGCTTCAGGTACAGGAAGATGGCTGACAGTTGAGGTCCACAATGCAGACGGACAGCTCTCTTTTGTTCAAAAAGAGAGAGTCGCGACATTTCCCTTTACTGTGACAGACCATATGATCGATAAGGCGGGACTTCTGAAAGGTTTCAGTGAAAGTCTTTTCGATGTGAGCCGGCGATACGACCGTTCTATTCCGAGGACGATCGCGGTAAATACTTTTGGTGCGGGGTTTGAAATTTTGAACGGTGACGGGAGCATCCATACGCCGCTTACGATGTACACGCATCCCGGTCAAAGCGCCGGAGCGCAGTATATCGCGGATATGATCGCAGGCGGTGATCTTGAAAAAGCATTTAAAATGATACACAGCCAGTCTGCAGGACAGGGATGGCAGACAGTATACAATCTATTCCATCTTGCGGCCATATCAATTTCCGGACATAAGATCCCTTCTGATGCAAGAATATTTGGGACCCCGGACGTACTGAACCATTTTCTAACAGGCGTTCATGCAACCGAAGAAAGCTTTGCCAGGGTGTTCAACTGTGCAAAAAGGGACGGCCTTAGATGGAACCAGCAGCTCTTAGACACGCTCGACATACCGGTATCGGCTTTTCCGATGATTCTGCCGACCGGCACGTCAATGGGCGATGTAAGGCCCGAGATCTTAAATGATATGGGATGCGATAAGGCCGAGGTCGTCCTGGCAGGATTGCACGACACGGCCGGTGCGGTGGCCGCGCTGAAATATCTATCCACCGGTAATAATGTGTTCATATCTACGGGCACCTGGAGCCTTGTATGCTCGCTTATCGATGCCGTAGGGCTTGAAGACGAGACGATTAAAATCCTTTACAAACATAAGATCGGCGTTGAAGGCGGGACAGCGGCGACTTTTGGCGTCATGAACGTGATGGGAACAATGCTGATAGATTCATTGCTGGCGGAACTTGGCCTGAAAGACCAGACTGACAGGTTCAAAAGATTATTTGCAGGTGTGCATAACCCTGATACCGGAGCCGCGGTCATAGATATCATGAGCCCAAAATTCTTATACAGGCAAGGCGGGCCGGTGATCAGCCCGGTAAAACAATTCTGTTCAGATACTGGTCAGGAAGCCCCGACCACCCAGGCCGAGATCGTTAAAAGCGTTGTACTGGGAATGGTGCTCGCGATGGGGAAAGCGGTTGGGCAGAACGCGGCGTTGACGAATGAATTATACGGCCGGACACCGGACGGGATCATAGTGGGAGGCGGCCTGATCAACGATCGTATGATGCTACAAGCGCTTGCGAACGTAACACAGATGAACGTGACAACAACTTTTCAAGCTCTTGCCCCGATAGGCAATGCCGCGACCCTGCTCATAGGCTCGGGGTATGAAAGTGACCAAGTAATGGATATGCTGGAAAAAGGATCGGAAAATATTACTTATTGTCCGACGAACGACAAAGGACCGTGGGCAGATCTTGTAAAAGCCCATGCAGCATCGAAATAGGAAATCGTGCAAATCGGTGGCTTCAAATCAATAATAATTAAAAGAAAAGGAGTAATTATGGGAAATAGGATAGATTTTTCTTCAGGCGATACATTTAGAGCGAGGATAGGATTCCGGGCACAATCATTCCGACCGAAAGGGTTTCTTTCAAACGCGCTTGCCATGGAATTTTCCGTTTTTGCAGGCGGCGGCAATATCGGACGTTATAGCGTCCTTAACAGGAATGGAGAATTGACAAATATACTCTGGCAAGCGCCGTGGGAACTGCATGATCCGCAACAAGTCGGGCTGGACGATCCCGCTTTCGACGAGTACGGCGGCAGGGACGTGAGGAAACGCTGCGCGTCAGTCGGAGGCTCATCGTTCTGCTTTCCGGCATTCGGCCCGGGAAAGATGGAAGAAACAGGTGGACTGCACAGCGAAGCTAACATTGTTCCATGGACATTAAACAGGTCCCTTTCTGGTGAAACAGCAATGGTCCTTCAGGCGGAACTACCTATAACCGGCTGGTCCGTGGCAAGAAGATTCCAGTTCGTTCCCGGAGGAACATCTGTTGAAATATGCACATCATGCGAGAACAAGGACGACAAAAATAAGAATATCACATGGGCGGAACACATGAATTTCGGCGCTTTCGCTCTCGCATCCAGACTTTATCTCCCGTATGGGACAAGCGTGCATAATTTTCCGGGTGATTTCGGAGGCGCAAGCCAGTTCCTGAAAGAAGGCGGTGAAGAAGTCTGGCCTTTTGGATTGTGCAAGACAGGAGCGCTCATAAACCTGTCGACGTTCAGCCCGGCCGAAAACATAATGTCGCAGAGTGATTTTACTGCCCAGGTATTTCCCAAGGACCTGAAATACGCATGGTTCCTTCTTCACAACCCGAAGCTCGGAATAGCGATGATGGCAGCATGGAAAAGAGAGGATGCGCCGTTCTTGGCAAGGTGGATAGAGAACAGATCAAAGACAGCGACACCGTGGTCAACAGACGGGAAAATACCCAGGACTCAGGTGTTGGGGCTCGAGCCGTCCAACACCCCATTTCCTCTGGGGATACAAAAGTCAGTCGCGCTGGCGCAGTTGTCCGGCATCGATACATTTGAAACGGCCAGGCCCAAGAACACATTTTATCCGGCAAAACTTTTTATTGACGCAATACAGACAGATCAGGTCAATGACCCGAAGGCTCTGGTCGAAAAATACCTGCTGTCAAAAATGAAGTGAAATTTCCGGAAAAGGCGTTCGATAGAAGAATGTAGAGTTTTCGAAGCAGATATAATAATTGAAAAGGAGGGAACAAATCCAAAATAAAAAGATTTTTTGTGAGGTCTTCATATGAAACCCGAAAGATAAATTATAAATAAGGAGAAGGAACAATGGGAGTTAAATTAGTGATCCCGGCACCATCAGAAATAAGCGCGAAAGCATTGGGGCTTCCGGCAAATGTAAGAGAAGTAAATGCACCCCTAAGACAAAGATTGGGGATGCGTTTTGTAGCGGACAGAGAGGTGATCGATACAAGGCATCAGGCGGTTAATTTAGCATTAACAGGGAAAGATCGGATCAAATTAATGTCGACACATGAGATCCCGCTTAATGCTTCGGCGGGCGTCTGGTATTATCCAAAGAGCGGAACAAGATTCCATGCCGGATACGAAGATGTAAAGGAACTCTGCGGCGGTGAGAAAGGGAGCGACCAGTGGGTTCAGTGGATCTTTGAGAGAACGGCAGCGATGCAGAAACAAATCGGCGTTAAAATATCCCTGCAGTGCCACTATCCAGGAGAGCTTGGTCCTCAAAACGTTGTAAAATGGGTAGAGATGATGCAAAAAACCGGCATTGGGGTGGATTCGATAGTTCCTCTCCTTTTTGCTGATGCGATCTTCCAGCACGGCTCCTTGACCAACACGAACAAGGCGATAAGGGAATTTGCCAGAAGAAGGCAGCTTGAAACTTTCCAGATGGCAGATCTTTTGGGGATCCCGACCGTAAACCACTGGTATGGTATAGACGGGGTAGAAAATACATTCGGTTGCAACTACAAATGGGTCAGGGATATGATAGCCGGTGCGACAGCAGATGCAATGGATGCGGTGCCCGGGCAGCAGGCTACAAAGGAACCGAAACCATATGAGCCAAGAGGCGTTAACCATATGGATTCCACGGCAAAAGGACTGACATTTGCCAGGGCAATTGAATTAAGGCTTACCAGTTCAACCAACAGGGCATTGCTTGATCATGGGATCAGAATGGTAGGAATGACCCCGGAGATCGGACACATGCAGATGGGATTTGAAAATCTGCCAGCTGCATTCATGGATTGCCTGATGGATTCAAGGTTGTTCTGCATACACTGGAACGGTCAGCCGAAAGGAAATTATGATATCGATGACAACGTAGGGGCTTATGAATTTGATATGATCGAACCGATTGCATGGGCGCTTCAGATGGCAGGATACAAAGGCGTGAATACGCCGGACATCAACCCACTAAGAATGCCATTAAGCGAGGCCCTGGATATCAATTATACTCAGCTGACAGCTGCATTCAGTCAGGCAAGAAGGCATCCGCATGAAAAACTGATGAAAGCGGTAAATGATCAGATGGGCGGAGGCAACGCTGCGCTGCAGTGGTACCTCTTGGCCATAAGAAGGGCCGGTACTCCGGAAGGCACAAAGGCGATGGCGAAGTTCGAGAAGATCGTTGCGGGGCTGGACGCGACGGAAAATTAAGTCCCAACGCGGGCGCGACTACACCTGCCCTCTCTGTCGTGTCCGTAAGTTAAACGAAAGGCTCTGCTTAAAAAACAGGGCCTTTTTGTTGGAAATAAATAACCCGCCGTTAATACTCAATGCCGCCATCTTATGTAGTAAAATATATCCATGGACACTTCAGCCCTTCGTAAATTGTCATACGGCATGTATGTCGTCTGTTCGACTAAAGACGGCAACATCAACGGTCAGATAGCCGACACGGTATTCCAGGTGACGTCGGAGCCAGTGCAGATAGCGGTTTGTATAAATAAACAGAACCTGACACATGAATTCATCTCTTCAAGCGGAATATTTTCTGTCTCGGTCCTGTCGCAGGAAACTCCGATGATATTCATCGGGAAGTTCGGATTTAAAAGTGGAAGAGATACCGATAAATTTAAGGATACAAAATATGAAACAGGCACCTCAAAAGTTCCTATCGTGCTTGATTTTGCCGTCGCAAGCCTTGAAGGAAAGGTTGTAAAATCTCTTGATGTCGGGACACATACGCTATTCATCGGCGAGATCACAGATTCAAGGGTGTTATCCGATAAAGAACCAATGACATATTCCTATTATCATGAGTATTTAAAAGGAAAATCCCCGAAAACGGCGCCGACATATATTAGCGCTGAAGAGCTGAAGAGCTGAAACGGGAAATCTATGGCAGAGATAATCATAAGGACATTGCTGCCGATAATTTTGCTGATACTTCTGGGGTATCTGTCAAAAGCATTTAAGATATTCAAGAAGGAAGATGACAGATCTTTCAGTTCCTATGTTTATTATTTTGCGCTTCCGGCGCTTCTGTTCGTAAACATTGCCGAAACCGAATTTAACCAGAGTACGCTCAATTTTATGATCGCTTGCGCTCTGCCGACAATGATCATTGCCGCCTTCTATTTATTATTATTCTTAATCTTCAGGTTCAAAAAGGAACTTCTCTATCTTCTGATATTCTGTACTGCCTTCGGGAGCACGGCATTTTTCGGGATCCCTTTTATTATGTTCGCGTTCCCAACGCTGGTCGCGGAGAAATTGGCGGTCCTGTCTGTCGCCGCGATCGCGATACCGGGCGTTATTTTGACTGTGCTGGTACTGGAACTGTATAAAATGGGGCGGATATCCTTTTTGGGCGGAATAAAAAGGCTGATCTCGGTATTTTACAAGAACCCTCTTATAATATCCATCTTCGCCGGGTTTATCATGGCGCTTTTAAAAGTGAGGATGTTTTCTCCTCTTTCCCAGACGCTTCATATGCTTGGCGGCACCACAGCGACCGTGGCCCTGTTCATGCTGGGCATGGTCATGTTCGGCAAAAGACTTGAAAGCGTCCCTGCCGCGTTTGTGCTGAGCCTTCTCAGAATAATTATTCTGCCACTGGTTGCACTGGCGGCATGCGTATATTTCAACCTTAATGGGCCAGAAAAAAACATTGCATTGCTCATGAACGCAATGCCGGTCGCGGTATCAATGATAGTGTTCAGTGAAAGGTATGATTTTTACAAAGGTTTGATCGCGACGCTGACGATCATTTCTTCAGTTCTTTCGGTGATATACCTGCCTGTGTGGCTTATAATATTAGGTATAAAGTAAAGGAGCAATATAATGGCGGCACAGAAAATAAAAGATGATATCTTCGCGGTTGGCGCGGTCGACTGGGACAGAAGGCTTTTTGATGAGCTGATACCGCTTCCCGACGGCACGAGCTATAACTCTTATCTGATCAAGGGCAGTGAAAAGACCGTTCTTATTGATACAGTCGATCCAACAAAGACAGCAACCCTCAAAGAAAATCTGACATCTTTAGGAATAAAAAATATTGATTATATCATCTGCAATCATGCCGAGCAGGACCATTCAGGTTCGATCCCGAATGCACTTGAATGGTTCCCGAAGGCAAAGGTCATCTCGAGCGAGAAGTGCAAAGGGATGCTTGTGGATCTTTCTCTTGCCGCTGAAGACAGAATAATAACGGTAAAAGATAAAGAGACGATTTCCCTGGGGAACAAGACGCTGGAGTTCATCCATGCTTCGTGGGTACACTGGCCGGAAACGATATTTTCATATCTTAGAGAAGATAAGATATTATTCCCGTGCGATTTTCTCGGTTCCCACAGAGCGCAGTCAGGCCTTTTTGTTGAGAACGAAGCGGATGTATATAAAAGCGCAAAAAGATATTATGCGGAGATAATGATGCCATTCAGAGTGAGTATCAAAGGCCATATTGAAAAACTTGCCTCATACGAAATTAACATGATCTGTCCAAGCCATGGTCCGGTCTATCAGACCCCTAAGTTCATAATCGAAGCTTATAAAGACTGGATATCGGACAAAGTTGCCAATGAAGTCGTGATACCCTATGTTTCCATGCACGGCAGTGTCCAAAAGATGGTAGAGATATTAACGGACGAGCTGACTAAAAAGGGCATCACAGTAAAACCGTTCAATATCCCGAAGACAGATATCGGAGAACTTGCAATGTCCTTAGTAGATGCGGCAACTGTTGTAATAGGGGCTCCTGCTGTGCTTGCGCAGGCGCATCCGCTGGCGGTCTATGCCGCTTATCTCGCAAACGCTCTGAGGCCAAAGACAAGATTTGCTTCACTTATCGGTTCATTCGGCTGGGGCAGCAAGCTTGTCGAGACAATAACAGGACAATTGACTAATTTGAAAGTGGAACTGATAGAGCCGGTAATAATAAAAGGATATCCTAAAGAGAATGATCATAAGCTGATACAGGAACTTGCAGAAAATATAGCAGAAAAACATAAAACACTATAAATGTATAATATCTGTCTCATTCATCCGGATGGTTATATTCACGCAAAATGCTTTGACGAAATAGCATTACTACTTAAAAGCTCTTTTGATTCGCTCGGAATAGCAGCAGAGATAAAAGAAAACTATCTGAACAAAGAAAAAACCAATATTGTTTTGGGCTATCACCTTATCCCATTTAATGACGGGATGAAAGAAATAAAATATATCCCATATCAATTTGAGCAGATAGGTGCGGAAGGGGGCTGGGACAGCGAAAACCAGAAAAAACTTTTGGAGAACGCATTTGAGATATGGGATTATTCTTTGGAGAACATTAAGCGGTTGAACGAAAGAGGCCTTAAAGCAAAATATCTGCCAGTCGGCTACCATGAAAAACTCGAATTAATTCCGGATGCCGGCAACAACAAAGACATCGATGTCCTGTTCTACGGGAGCATCAACGAAAGAAGAAAAAAAGTACTGGACGAACTTAAGAACATAAACGTCAAGGTGCTTTTCGGGGTATACGGCAAAGAAAGAGATGAAATCATCGCAAGGACCAGGATCGCCCTGAGCATGCATTTTTATGATGCAAAAATATTTGAAGCGCCGAGAATATCTTATCTGTTGAACAACAAATGTTTTATCGTGGCGGAAGAATCCGATATTAATCCTTACGAAAAAGTGTCTTTTAAGTCTTTTGCGTATGAAGGCCTTGCCGACAAGTGTAGATATTATCTTCTTCATGCCAATGAAACCGAAAAAATAAAGGCAACTAATCATAAAGAGTTCAAAGAAAATTACCCGATGATCGAACTTGTCGAAAATGTTCTATAATGGTCTTATCATCAGCAAGTCGGAGGGAATAAATGAAAAAATATGTATGCAATGTCTGCGGTTATGTTTATGACCCGGCAAGCGGGGACCCGGATAACGGAGCGCCGGCAGGCACACCGTTTGAAAAACTGCCAGATAGCTGGGTCTGTCCGGTATGCGGGGCGGCCAAAGACCAGTTTGAGGAAATAAAATAGTGATATCCAACAAGTTATCCGGCGCGCTCAATGTCCAGGTCAACAGGGAGATCTATTCCGCGTACCTTTATCTTTCAATGGCCTCATATTTTGATTCCATCGGCCTGAAGGGAGGCGCGAACTGGATGAAGGTCCAGTTTCAGGAAGAGATGGTGCACGCCACTAAGATATATGATTATCTGTACGCCAGAGGATCAAGAGCGCTGATGCTGCCTATCGAGGCTCCGGAGTCTCAATGGGAAAGCCCTCTTGCCGCTTTTGAGCACACACTGGCTCATGAAAAAATGGTCACCGGACTGATAAACGCTCTGGTTGAAATGGCGAGGTCGGAAAAAGAAAGCGATGCTGAAAAATTCCTCCAATGGTTTGTCAAAGAACAGGTTGAAGAGGAAGAATCAGCGGAAAAGCAGGTCAATAATTTTAAAAAGGCAGGTGGTTCTAAAGAAAAGATTGCCGGATTGGATGCATTGCTGGGGCAACGAAAATTTCACGGATAGAAAATCGAAAGGAGCAAAACATGGCAGTAGCAAACAGGCTGGAAGTCTATAAATGCAGCGTCTGCGGAAATATAGTCGAAGTATTATTCGTCGGAGGAGGAGAGTTGGTCTGCTGCGGACAGCCGATGGTCCTTCAGGTAGAGAACACGGTTGATGCTTCAAAAGAAAAACACGTGCCGGTCATTGAAAAAATGTCCGAAGGGATCAAAGTAAAGATCGGGAGCATTGCGCACCCGATGGAGGACAAGCATTATATACAATGGGTGCAGATAATAGCGGGAGACAGATCTTATCGGGAATTCCTAAGGCCGGGCATGACGCCCGAAGCAGTATTTAAACTGGCAAACGGGACGATGTCCGCAAGGGAATACTGCAATCTGCACGGACTCTGGAAATCTTAAAAAAGGAGAAAAATGATGGCAAAATCAGTTAAAGGGACGAGGACGGAAAAGAATCTATTAGCATCATTTGCAGGCGAATCACAGGCGAGAAACAGGTACTCGTATTTCGCGGGAGCGGCAAAAAAGGAAGGATTGGAACAGATATCGGCGATATTCCTTGAAACGGCCGAAAATGAAAAAGAACACGCAAAAGTATTCTTTAAATATCTCGAAGGCGGAGAGCTGGTGATAACCGCGGGATATCCTGCCGGGGTGATCGGTACTACTGCAAAGAATCTTGAAGGCGCGGCAGCCGGAGAGAATATGGAATGGACAAAACTGTACAAAGAAGCGGCGGATACCGCGGAGCAGGAAGGTTTTCAGGATATTGCGACATCTTTCCGTGAGATCGCGGAAGTCGAGGCCCAGCATGAGAAAAGATACAGAAAACTCCTTGCAAGCGTGAAAGAAAATAAAGTATTTAAAAAAGATAAGTCGGTGAAATGGCGCTGCCGCAATTGCGGGTATGTCCATGAAGGTACTGAAGCTCCGGCAGAATGCCCGGCCTGCAAGCATCCCCAGGCTTATTACGAAATATTGGCGGAGAATTACTGAAAACAAAGTGCTGAAGAGCTGAAGGCTGAAGTACGACATCTTCAGAACTTCAGCTCTTCAGCCTTCAGCTCTATAATGCATAAACTAATCAGCTCCATCAGATCTCTCCGTAAATCCCCGATAAAAAAGGTCATCGACCAACGGATGAAAAAGTTTGGGTCGGCCGGTAATAGTTCTATTGATGTAATTTTCAATGAACTCTGCTTCTGTCTCATGACTGCCAATTTCAACGCCGAACGCAGCATAAAGATACAAAACAAAATCAAAGGCGGATTTCATAAACTCTCACTGGAAGAATTATCAAAAAGACTTAAGGAGCTGGGGCACCGCTTTCCAAATACAAGGGCAAAGTTCGTAGTGGAGGCAAGGAAACATAAAAAAGTCATTTTAAAGATCTTAAATGAAATATCAGAGGATCAAATCGTAAGAGAATGGCTTGCAAAGAATATAAAGGGGCTGGGATATAAGGAGTCAAGCCATTTTCTGAGGAATATCGGACGCTGCAACTGTGCGATAATTGATTTCCATATTGTTGATATCCTGAAAGAACACAAAATGATAAAAAGCTTCAAGACAATGTCAAAGGGAAAATATATTGAAGTTGAAAAAGTCCTTAGATCACTCGCAAAAAAAATGAACATGAGCCTTGGAGAGCTCGATCTTTATCTTTGGTATCTTGAAACCGGTAAAGTGCTTAAATGATTATGAATATCCAGCAATATTGATATGAAACGCATCAATGTAAAGGTCATTCCCAATGCAAAAAAGCAAAGGATAATCGAGGAAGAAAAACAGTTAAAGATTTACGTAAATGCTCCGGCGTTAGAAGGGAAGGCCAATGAGGCGGTGATAGAGGCGTTAATGGAGCATTTCAAAATTAAGAAAAAACAGATAAAAATACTGTCCGGTGAAAAAAATAGAAAGAAGATTATCGGGATAGATCTTTAGCGAAAAAATTGGACAGGGTGCCAATATTTATTCCGAGATAAAAAGAATAACTTGCGCCGAGCGGTTATAGAACCTCGACTCCTCGCTTCGTGGCTCGACAAAGCTCGCAACTTCGCTCGTTGCTCGGTTTCCTTCGCCTCGGAAAGAGGCACTTGTCCTGAGCGAGGCGCGCAACGCCGAGTCGAAGGACTGCCGGACCTGGACTCGAACCAGGATAGTCGCCTCCAAAGGGCGATGGCCTACCGTTAGCCGATCCGGCAATAAAGACCTATTTTGATATCCTTCTTTTTAAGTATGCTCGCCCAAAGCCTGTTTTCAATTGTCTTTCACGATCCAAAGCATCATGTTTATTATTGCACGCTTCATAATAAATAAGTTCCAGAGGTCTTCTGTTAGACGTTGATTCGATTTCCCCTTTATTATGAAGGGCCACTCGATTTTCTAAATTCTCCGTAAACCCAACATAAAGTTTCCCGTCTTTAATGCTCCTCAACACATATGTGAAATACACTTTATAGCTCCTGTCCTACCGCGCCCGCATCGCTACGCGAAGCGTTGCGGGCGGGCCGTTAGCCGATCCGGCAATTAAAAGTATTATAGCAAAGATAGTCCGGAAAACCGAGCTAAAAAATATAAGGGAAAAAAGAACTTTGTTGGTTATTTTCTTTCCTGAGCGGTTTCGGCAAAAACACTGCGGAGCTTGTTTTCGTAATCAATTGTCATCACGAACCTTCTTCTCTTCATCACGGCTTTTGCAGTCTGAATGGCCTTTTCGATGTCATATTCGACCATCTTCTCAGCTCCGCCCCATGAAAAAGACGGAATAAATTTTGGAGGGAATCCCGCTCCGAAGACATTTGAAGACACTCCGACAACGGTCCCTGTATTGAACATCGTATTGATGCCCGCTTTTGAATGGTCTCCCATCATGAGCCCGACGAACATAATGCCGCTGTCTATCATCTTGCCGTTCATATAGACCTTTACATTGCTGTAATTATTCTTAAGATCAGAATTGTTCGTGTCAGCCCCAAGATTGACCCACTCGCAGATATATGAATGACCGAGGAAACCGTCGTGCTGTTTGTTGGAGTACCCCTGGAATATCGAACCCTCCACTTCTCCGCCGACCTTGCACATCGGACCTATGGATGTGCCGCCGTAGATCTTCGCTATGGCTTTTATCGTTGTTCCTTTTCCGATGTAGCACGGGCCCATAATTACGGAGTTCGCGAGTATCTTTGCCCCGTCGTCGATAAAGATCGGCCCGTCCTCCGGATCGAGCACGACGCCGGGTTTTATCTTGCAGTCTTTGCCGATGTAGATGTCTTTATTAAGGGATCTTTTTGGTCTGAGAAGGGCGATGTCATTTTTTATCTCTTCGGCGTTCTTGTGGATGATATCCCAGGGGTAGGAAACAAGCGAGGCCCTTATCTCTCTCCTGTGAATAACTGAAGAATTGAAAAACTGGATAGCCGAAGTGCGGGAGAAAGCAATATCTTTTTTACGTATAAGGGCCGCGACTATTCTGCCGTTGGATGTAAAAACATGCTCGTGTTTGCGGACTGCTATTTCTTTCGCAAGATCCGGACCGGCTATCAATCTTGAATTCAATAATAATGTAAATGGCGATCTGGTCCTGGAGAACAAAAGGCCGGCTTTTTCTTCAAGGGTGAGGACTCCGCAGCGGAGCTCCTCGGTCATCTTGATAAAATTCAACGGCCGAAGGTTCCTTACTTCCTCATCGTCAAAAAATTGAATGTCCATCAGATCTCGCCCTTTTCATGGCGCTCCTGCATCTTTTCAACATACACATAATAATCTTTTCTTGAAAGCCGGGACGCTGCCGCTTCGTCAGCTATAAGTATGACATTTCTGTGCATCTGAAGGGCCGAAGCCGGCACCATAGAGGTTATCGGACCTTCCACCACTTTTTGCAGCACGCCGGCCTTGTTCTCGCCGGAGACCAGAAGGAGTATCTTTTTTGCCTCCATTATTGTGCCGATACCCATGGTCAGGACATATCTCGGGACTTCATCCTTCTTCTTGAAGAACCTGGAATTGTCCTCGACGGTCTCTTCAGTAAGGGTCTTCAATCTTGTCCTGGAGCCGAGAGAAGAGCCAGGTTCGTTGAAGCCCACGTGGCCGTCGCGGCCGAGCCCGAGAAGCTGGAGGTCTATGCCGCCTTTCTGTTTTATCTCCCATTCGTAATGAAAGCAGTATTTTTCTATGTCTTTGACTTTTCCGTCGGGTATCATCGAGTTGCTTTTTTTAAGGTTGATATGCCTGAAAAGATGTTCGTTCATGAAATAGTGATAGCTCTGCGGATGGTCGTCGGCAAGCCCGTAATACTCGTCAAGATTGAATGTCGAGACCTTTGAAAAATCGACTTTCTTATCTTTATAAAGGCGGACAAGTTCCTTATATGTGCTGACAGGTGTGGTCCCGGTCGCAAGGCACAATATCGAGTCCGGTTTATTTTTCAGTTCCTTTACGATGAATTCCGCGGCTTTTCTGCTCATCTCATCGTAATCTTTTGTTATGATCACCCTCATATTTTGTAATCCTCGCTTTGGAAAGAATAGGTGAACTTTGTGTGAATGTCGTACCTGCCTTCAATGATCGCGACCACGTCCTCGATGAACACCTGCTCTTCATTGGTCGGAATAACAAAGATCTTTATCTTTGAATCGTCAGCCGATATTACGGATTCGACCCCGTGGGTCTTTGCGTTCCCGTTTTTGACGGGATCGAATTTAATCCCCAAAGATTCCAGCCCTGCCAGCGTCCGGGCCCTGAGATTTGCGTCCATCTCGCCTGCGCCCGCGGTAAATACGATGGCGTCTACCTGTCCTATCGAAGCGATGTATGAACCGATTATCTTTTTGAGCCTGTAAGCTTCCATGTCTATTGCCATCCGGCACCTTTCATCGCCTGCGGCGGAAGCTTTTTCGATCTCGCGTCTGTCCGAGTATTTGCCGGTTATACCCAGCAAGCCGCTTTTGTTGTTAAGAATTTTATCAAGCTCTTTCGCGTAGAAACCTTCTTTCTCGATCATAAAAATGACGATCGCAGGATCAAGATCGCCGCTCCGGGTCCCCATTATCGCGCCGGCAAGAGGAGTCAGTCCCATTGATGTGTCGATCGAGACACCGTTTTTAATAGCCGCTACACTGACCCCGTTGCCTATATGAAGAGTTATTACATTTGTTTCCGTGGGCTTCTTCTTCAAAAGTACCGCGGCCCTTTTTGAGACATAAAGATGGGAAGTGCCGTGAAATCCGTATTTCCTTACGCCATACATCTTGTACCATTCAAAAGGCACGGCATACAGATATGCTTCCGGCGGCATTGTCTGGTGAAATGCGGTATCAAATACAGCTACATGGGGGACTTCCGGAAGGACTTTCATTGCGGCTTCAATCCCCTCGATGTTGGGAGGGTTATGCAGCGGGGCAAGGTCCTTGACTTCTTTTATTGCCGCGAGCACGTCATCATCTATCTTTACCGAGCGCTGGAATTTTTCCCCGCCGTGCACTACCCTGTGGCCCACGGCGGATATCTCTTTTATATCCGCGATCATGCCGTAACCGGGATCAACAAGCACTTTAAGTATCTGGTCGATCGCAACGCAATGGTTTGGGCAATCCTTTTCAAGGACCAGGTCCGGCTTCCCGGGCACTTCGTGACATAGTGAACCCGAGGGAAGTCCGACGCGGTCGGCCATCCCCTTACAAATTACCTTTTTCTGGGTCCAATCGTAGAGCTGGTATTTTACGGAGGAGCTTCCGCAGTTGAGAGCTAAGATTTTCATTGCTTCCTTGTGTATGATATAATAACCGAAGGCAAAAATCAACATGGCGCTAAAGTCAAAAGACCTCCTCGGTCTCAAAGAACTGTCCGCCGGCGAGATCAATCAGATACTCAACACCGCAGAAAGCATGAAAGAGATCCTCTCGCGGCCGATGAGGACCGTTCCCGCGCTTTCCGGCAAGATAGTGACCACGCTTTTTTACGAGCCGAGCACGCGGACAAAGAATTCTTTTGAAACAGCGGCAAAACTTCTTTCGGCATCGACCAACAGCATTGCCGCCGGCACCAGCAGCGTCGTGAAAGGCGAGACACTGATAGATACCGCCAGAAATCTTGAAGCTATCGGGACCGATGCCATAATAATGCGGCACAGCATGGCAGGCGCTCCGCACCTGATAGCCGGGCATGTTTCCGGTCCCGTCATAAATGCAGGTGACGGCTGCAACGAACATCCGACCCAGGCGCTTCTGGATATCTTCACGATGATAGAGAAAAAAGGTTCCGTGAAAGGCAAAAAAGTGGTGATCGTCGGAGATATTCTGCACAGCCGTGTCGCGCGCAGCAACACGTGGGGGCTTTTAAAGCTCGGAGCTTCGGTCTCTCTCGTCGGTCCTCCGACGCTCATCCCGAAAGGCATCGAAGAGACCGGCGCGAAAGTTTCATATGACCTGGACAAGGAGCTTGAGAACGCGGATTTTGTGAATGTGCTGCGCATCCAGCTTGAAAGGCAGAAGGGCGGTCTTTTTCCGTCGCTTCTTGAATACCACAAGCTTTACGGCGTCACGGCGGAAAGGCTCAAAAAGGCTAAAAAGGATATTATTGTCATGCATCCCGGTCCGATAAACAGGGGAGTCGAACTCAGCTCCGATGTTGCCGACGGCCCATATAACGTGATCCTTGACCAGGTGACCAATGGCGTCGCCGTCCGGATGGCGGTCCTGTTCCTTCTCCTTGAGGGCGGTAAGTAGAAGACCGCTGATCAGAAAATCACAGGCTTTCGCCGTCCCGCCAGACTTTCCTAAGTCCGCCAAAATAAAGTGAAATCCCAGATGTTTTTTTTCGATAAATATGTAGATGGGAAATAGAGCCCTAATTTGAGCGGCCGTAGATAAGGGCGAAAATATCAAAAGGAGAAAAGTAGTGAATAATATTAGAGGGACCATGAGCGGATGGATGAGCGGCGGGAAACCCGTGTCAAGAATAGACTTTAGGCGCTTATTATCAGTAGCAGATAGAATAAAACAAGGGGATGATACAATCTTAACGCGCATGCAAATACCGGCGTTCGCAAAAATTACCGGAAAGCCTATTAGAATAATGAAAGGGGAGGTCACGACTGACCAATTCCGCCAATTTGTTGATAGCGCAAAATACGCGATCACCGGAGACAAAGCAAACCTTCTAGTGTCAACCCTTCCCGGTCAAACAATAACGGCAATATATTTAAACTTGAATGATGGCCGGGCATATGCTAAATGGTTGAGCGAAATGACAGGAAGAAGTTTTAGGCTCCCAACCGAAAAAGAATGGCTAGATGCCGCGGCAACAATCGGAAGTAAACTATCCGGAAGCAAATGGGAATGGACAGAAACCCCCGTTGAAAAAAGATCCTTTGCCCTTCGCTGCTTGCACATCGAGAACCGCCACACCCAACCATCGTGGTTTCGTGACTACATTATTGCGGTCCGTCTTGTTGAGGACTTAAAATAATTACACTTTGTGAAAGAGTCGGAACGGTCCTGTTCCTTCTTCTTGAAGGCGGGAAGTAAAAAAATTTAAAATATCGAGGTCAATACCAGAAGAAGCGCCGCCCACGATCCAATTGCAACAATGAAATTCCTATCCTTTAGCAGTATTTTTTCAAACCCTTTGTCAGAGGTCTTTTCATCTATCAGCATCATGATCCTGTAGACAGCATACATGGCAAAGGGAACGGTATACACAAGATTGAACCTTATCCCGTCGGGAGATATCAGAGTATATAAAGAATAGATGATAAGGACAAAAGGAGCGGAGATATCGATAAGCCGCCCCAAAGATGCCGCACCGTATTTTTTTAAAAGTCCCTGGTCTTCCGGTGACAGCGCAAGGCGCCTTTTGTTCTCGCAGAAGACCAGGAAGACCGATGACGCGACTACAAAGACAAAAAGCCACGAAGAAAGAACTTTCCCCGAGGCGACAGTACCGGCAATGAACAGCATGCAGGTTTCACCAGCGATCGCGAGGCTGTCGACCACGGCTATTTTTTTGAAAAAGAGATAATAGCACAGTTCGATGAAGAAATAACCTACCGCTGCAGCGCCGAACAGCGGCCCGAAGAAAAAAGCGGCGACAAACGAGCCTATTAGCAGCATCGCGACGGAAAACTCGGCCTTGTTCACGGACAGTTCGCCGCTTGCCAGCGGCTTGGTGCGCTTTAATAGGTCCTGCTTATCTTTTTCAAGGTCGGCTATATCGTCCATTATATTGATGGCACCGGTGAGGAGAGAAAATATCAGGAAAGCCACGATCATTTTCAATATGATTATAATATTCCATGCTCCTCCGGTAAAGAACAAAGAAATAAGTATCACGCTGCAACGCCACCATCTTGACGGTTGCATCGTTATGAAAATAAGTTCAAGGACCTTCATTTTAAATATCCTTCTATTATTATATCCTCGCCAAGCCTTCTTGTGGAGACATTTTTCAGGCGGAGTGCGCGCGCCAGGATATCGATCCCTTTGCCTTCAACCGGGGTAGGGGACGTCTTGCCACCGATTATCTTTGGTGCAACGATGAACACGACCTTATCGACAATCCCAGTCCCGATGGCAGAGGCCGCCAGATTCCCGCCGCCCTCGATCATGATACTTGTTATTTTTTGTTTTCCAAGGGTTGATAAAAGATGGCCAAGGTCCATTTCTCCTTTACGGGACCTTACCTTTATCACTTTTGCGCCGATGCCTTCCAGCTTTTTTACCCTGATAGCCGGGGCCGCTTCAGATACGGCAACGATAACCCTTGACGGGTCTTGTAGGACTTTTGAGCATAGGAGGACCCTTGCTTCAGGATCGATTATTATCTTCAGCGGGTCAGTGAGATTTTTGCCTTTTGCATTTCTCACATTAAGCAGAGGATCATCCTTAAGCAAAGTTCCGATGCCTACCATAACCGCATCGACGATGCCCCTTAAATAATGCACAAATTCCCTTGATTTATCTCCGGAAATCCAGCGGCTCTCCCCGAGTTTAGTGGCAATCTTTCCGTCAAGGCTCATCGCCATCTTCAGTATCACAAAAGGTCTTTTTGTCGTGATATGCCCGACAAAAAACTCGTTGAGCACTGCGGCCTCATTTTCAAGTAAGCCGACGTCAACTTTTATTCCGGCCTTTTTCAACCTTTTAAAGCCCTTGCCGTTGACGAGAGGATTAGGGTCTTTCATGGCAGCGACGACCCTTTTTATCCCGGACCTTATGATGTTATCAGTGCACGGCGGATTGTTGCCATAATGGCAGCAGGGCTCAAGGTTGATATAAAGGGTAGATCCTTTTGCAGATTTCCCTGCTTTCCTGATCGCATAGTCCTCGGCGTGGGGGGTTGAAAATTTATTATGATATCCTTTGCTGATGATCTTCCCGTTCTTGACGATCACCGCTCCGACTGCGGGATCTGGCGAGACAAGGCCCAAAACTTTTGAGGCAAGCTTTAGCGCCTCTCTCATGAATTTTATATCAGCGCCATTTTTTTGTGGGGTCATTTTATTTATCAAGCATTTCTTATTGACCGAATGGCTTTTTTGTAATCATCGCCGTAAAAGACCGCAGATCCCGCGACAAGGATATTTGCGCCGGCGGAAATGACGTCTTTAGACGTGATCGGGTTTATGCCGCCGTCCACCTCGATGTCGACATCCAGCTTTTTTGCCGAAATGATATCGCGCAGCTTTTTTATGTTCGGGAGGACACTCGGGATGAAAACCTGCTTTTCAAACCCCGGGAATACAGACATTACAAGGACCATCTTTATCTTTTCCAGATATGGTTCTATTTTTTTTATGTCTGTGTCAGGGTTCAGCGCGATCGCCGCGCCCTTGCCGGAATTTTTGATCTCCCGGATCACTTTGTCAGGATCCTTTGCAGTTTCGATGTGAAAAGAGATTATATCACTGCCCGCGTCAAGAAAAGAACGGATATATTTAGCGGGATCCTCTATCATAAGATGGACATCCAGAGGAAGAGCCGTTACGCGCCTTGCAGCTCTGACGATCGCGGGGCCGATCGTGATGTTAGGCACAAAATGCCCGTCCATAACGTCGATATGTATGAGGTCCGCGCCGGCCGCTTCCACAGCCCTGATCTCTTCCCCCAGCCTGGAGAAGTCGGCTGATAATATTGAAGGTGCTATCTTAATCACGGGTTTCATTTCCTACGGTTATAGTGACCGAGACGTTGGACCCCAGCGATACGACCTCTCCCACGGCCGGTTTCTGGTCTGTCACTATACCGAGCGTTCCGTCGCCCGGGCTTTCGAACACCTGGCCGATATTAAGGCCGAAAGAAATAAGAATGCTTTCCGCTTCCGTGCTTGTCTTTCCGATAAGGTTCGGTACGGTGACCGATCTTTCCCTTGCACTGATGATCAGTTTGACAAGGCGGCCCGCCTTGACTTTTTTACCGCCTTCGGGCTGCTGGCTGATGACGGTGCCGCCCGGTTCTTTTGAGAAGGATATCCCGGCTATTTCGCCTTTAAGGCCAGTCTTCTCAAGCACTGCGACCGCGTCACTGCCCGGACTTCCAAGTACGTCCGGGACGAACACTTCGGGGATCGTCCCCGAGTAGATCCAGATAAAAAGATTCAGCCCGACCGGCAGCACCAGGATCAGGAACATGACAAGCAAAGTGACCGGCTTCAAAGAGATCTTTCCCGCGCCGATAAAATATCCTATCACCGCGAGTGCCACGGCCGAGAGCATAAAATAAATAACTAGATCAGCCATCATTCACCTATTATAAATATCTGTATCAGAGAATATATTATCCCTGCCGCTATTGCAGCCCAGACAGCGAACATTATCCACCTGAACAGATTGATTTTATCACTTTTTTCTTCGATGTTGGGCAGTTCGACTAATACCGGCTCGTCTTTTCTTGACTCCTCTTCGATGTTCAGATCGATCTCCGGCAGTTCGAAGATCTCGGTTTTCGGGAGCATCAATACTTTATTGTTGATGCTTTCGGAAAGCTGCGCGGCACCGGCAAAGCGCAGAAGAGGATCTTTTTCCAGGCATTTAAGAACGATCTCGTCCAGGTATCTCGGCACCTTGCCGTTCACCGATGAAGGCGTGGGGACTGTGCCGCCAAGGCTTGTCAGGGCGCTTGAAAGCCCTTTCTGCCCGTCGGCAGGCAGCCTGCCGGTAAGTATCAGATAAAACAATAATCCCGCCTGGTAGATGTCGGAAAGGATGCTAGCTTCCTCCCCAAGGACCATTTCGGGGGCGAAGAACGCTGCGTTTTCAGAAAAAAGCGACATGGTCTTTTGCTCGAGCATCTGGTTGACGGCCGATTCTATGCCAAAATCGGATATGAAGACGTTCTTTTTTGAGATGAAGACATTGTTCGGCGTAAGCGACCCGTGGGCTATGCCGTTTTCATGCGCGAAAGAAAGAAGTCCGCAGACTTTTGTCATAAGCTCGCACGCGGCCTCGATCTCAAACGGTTTTTTCGTCTCATCCAGCGTTTTTCCCTCCACAAAGTCCCTGACAAAATAGAAACCTTGCCAGCCGTAGTCGCCGTCGTAGACCCTCGGGATGAACTGGTGTTCAAGCTTCGTAAGCCTGACGACATCTTTCTTAAGTTTTTTTGTAAGGGTGCTGTTCAATATGCCCCTGTTGAAGATCTTTATTATGAGCGGTTTTTCGGTGTCGGCAAAAGCGCCGGAGTATGTGTTGTGGGACGATAACTCCGCTATCTTTTCAAGGATCTTATATTTGCTTTTAAGGATCCTTTCCATCACAGCCCCTTTTTCATCATGTCAATGAACTTTGTGAACAAATACTCGCTGTCATGCGGGCCGGGGGACGCTTCCGGGTGATACTGGACCGAAAAAGCCGGCAGGTTCTTATGGCACAGCCCTTCGCACGTTCCGTCGTTCAGGTTTATATGGGTGAGATCGATGTTCGTGTTCCTGAAGGACCCGGGGTCCACCGCGAACCCGTGGTTCTGGGATGTGATCTCGATCCTTCCCGTCAAAAGATTCTTTACCGGGTGGTTGGCGCCCCTGTGGCCGAATTTCAGTTTATAGGTCTTGCCTCCGAACGCCAGCGATAATATCTGATGGCCGAGGCAGATACCGAATATCGGGAACTTGCCTACGAGCTTTTGTACCGTCTCTATCGCGTAGGCCACGGCTTTGGGATCTCCGGGTCCGTTTGACAGCAGGATCCCGTCCGGCTTTAACTTAAAAATCTCTTCAGATTTTGTGCCGGCGGGGACTACCGTTACTTTACACCCCAAAGAATGAAGTTTTCTCAGGATATTGAACTTCACGCCGAAATCAAAAACGACAACATTGAATGAATCTTTATTCTTCTTTTTCGGATCGGTCAAAAAATCCCTGCGGCCCTTTTCCCATGAATACGGTTCTTCACAGCTTACATCCTTTACAAGGTCCATCCCGACGATCGAAGCGGAAGCGGCCACTTTTTTGTGCAGATCCTTGATGTCCGTCTCTGATGACGATATCACGGCTTTCATAGCTCCTTTGCTCCTTATGTGCCTTGTCAAAGCCCTGGTGTCTATTTCGGAGAGGCCGATGACATTGTGCTTTTTCAGGAAAGAATCAAGGTCGGTCTCCGCCCTCCAGTTGCTGAAGATGTTGCTTTTTTCCCTGACGACAAAACCGGAGCAATGGGGCTTTAAGGATTCCATATCGTCCTTATTGACCCCGTAGTTGCCAATAAGCGGGCAGGTCATCGTTATTATCTGGTATTTATAGGAGGGGTCGGTAAGTATCTCCTGGTATCCGGTCATGCTCGTATTGAAAACGGCTTCCCCGAAAGATACCCCCTCAGCCCCGAAAGCCTCGCCTTCAAAATACATCCCGTCCTCAAGAACAAGTACCCCGTACATATTATATGTAAGTATATTCTAAAACAGTGAAATATTCAAAAATTCAAGCCGATATCAAAACAGGACAAAACCGGAGATTCTTTAAAAAAGACCGGTTTGAGTGAAATTTCCTGAAATTATTGACGATAAATAAGTGAAGGGGAAAGAGACAATGACAGACGCAGAAAGACTTAACACGACAATAGAAAAGATAGAGATAAGCGGCAAGAGGTATGTAAAGAGCAACACTTCCGCCGCCCTGTCCGAACTGATCAAGAACGAAGCCGGAAGTTTCATAAATATAATATCCAACCGTTTTTCCATGGGGCAAGCCCCCGGAAGAACGGTCTCTTACTGGAGATAACAAAATGTTCAACTTAAACGATACGAAAATGCTAAAAGTGCTTAACGAGATGATCTTTAAAGGTTATCTCGAAGAAATAAGGGAGACAAAACCTTATACAGCGACCCTTTACAGACAGTGTCATTTAAGCGGATCGCCCGACCTGAAAGCATCCTTCAGGTTCGTTATGATCGGCGATCTTGCTAAATGGTGTTCTCTCAAACTGAGCAACTGCAAGAATTAGCGGTTGCTGTTCTCTCAAGCAAAAAACCTCCATTCCTGTTTGGAGGTTTTTCTTTTGAGGCCACCCCTCTAAAATACCGTCAGGATAATTGTATGATCTTTGGGCGGAATTATAAATTCACTGAAATTTTCAAAATAACCTCTCGATACTCATTTGGCTGAAAATATCAAAAATCACAGGAGGAAGAACATCATGCCGGTCCAAAAAAGCGGAGTTATTCTTGGCGTAGATTTCGGTACCCATGGAGTAAGAGTTTTACCGATCAGGGTAAGTACCACTCCCGGACAAAGCTATAAATGCCATACAACAGATGCATGGCCCTGTAGTTATAAGACTCTTCCAAGCGGATTTAAAGAACAGGATATGGTCAAGCTTGCAGATGCGGGATGCAAGGCGATAAAAGAACGCATTACAACAAACATTGATCCAAAAGAAGTACTGGCAGTCTCGACCTCAGGCTGGATGCACGGTGATGTTCTGCTCGGGAGTGGTGCGGGAGGCAAGTTGGTGCCGATAGTCCCTGCATCGATGTGGGATTGCCCCAGGTCTGCGCCACAATATGAAAGTGTTCCGAAGGATCTTTTTGTCGAGTTGACCGGAAATCAACCGGCAGTAAGGTGGACGATCATCAAAGCGCTTCACAGGATGAAAGTACAACCGGATATTTGGGATGCGACAAAATATGTAGTTACACCAAAAGACTGGTGGAATTATCATCTGACAGGGGAATTAAGACAGGAAAGGTCCGACATGATCGGAGCGATAGGAGTTGACGGGAAATATGCGGACGGGTTATTTAAAGCACTGGGTATGGCCAATAAATTTGCCCTGTTAGTCAATTCTACTAATATGGTTGGCCGAATAATCAAAGAAGCAGCTCAACTGACCGGATTGCTAGAGGGAACCCCTGTTTTTGCGGGAGGAGGGGACCAGCAGTGCGCGAGGATCGGACTCGGGGTAGTTGAGGCCGGGGTTGCGGGCTTTAACCTTGGGACATCGGGAGTGACGACCGCATTTACATCTGAGCGCAAACGCGATCCGGAAGGTCTGATCCACTTTTTTGGAGACTGGCTGATGGCGTGCTGCATGTCGTCAGGCGGCGCATTTGACTGGTTATCAAAGATTACCGGATTAGATCCGGATGAACTTACTCAAGCGGCCTTAAAAGTCGGTCCTGGCTCAGAAGGCGTTAGGGTATTCCCGTGGTTGTCCGGTGCAAACCATCCGCTTAGGGACCCAGGTCTGGCCGGTCAGATAACCGGGCTGAAGTCAACTCATGGCAGGCCCCATATTGCCAGGGCTTTCATGGAAGCGGTCGCAATTGAAATGGTAATGTGCGCTGACAGAATGCGTGATTTCGGCACGCTGATAACAAGGGCCAATCTTGCGGGAGGAGGAGCGCGCGATAATACGGGAACCTGGCCGCAGATATTCGCGGACGCGCTCTGTGTGCCGGTGACTCTCAATGCCGAGACTGAAGCTTCTGCTCTCGGGGCTGCTATGATCGCTGCTGTCGGGCTCGGGTTTTACCCGGACTTCAAAACCGCAGCTAAACATATGATCACATGGGGAAAAACATTCAGTCCAAATCCGATGAATAGAGATATCTATCAAGAAATAAAACACGGATATGAGTCTCAATTTGACCTTCCCCGATTTAATGGACACCTCGTGTAGAATAATAAAGAAAGAGGTGTTATTTAGTTGGAGGACTGCTTAGCTTTAAGATAGAGCAGTATTGTTTTTCTTCAGGTGAATAAAATATTCGACATTTCCGTCCGCTCCGGTTATCGGGGATTCGATAGTCCCCATTACTTTAAACCCTGAATTTTCAGCTTCCCTTTTAATATTTTCGAGCATCTCTTTGACCGCCTTTTTATCCCTGACTATGCCGCCCTTTGAGACGGATTTCCTGCCGACCTCGAACTGCGGCTTTATCAAAGAGACCACTTCACCGTTTTCGGACAGAAGTTTATAAAGAGCCGGGAGGATTTTCAGTATTGAAATGAACGAGACATCCATGACAAAAAAAGACGCAAAATTCCCGGTTTCAAAGTCTATCCCGTAAAGAACCTCCGGGGTCAAATATCTGGCGTTGTTCCTTTCTATCACAACGACCCTTTTGTCGTTCCTTACTTTAAGATGCATCTGGCCGTAGCCGACATCCACGGCGTAGACTTTTGCCGCTCCTTTCTGAAGAAGGCAGTCGGTAAAACCGCCGGTAGATGCGCCGATGTCGATACAGATCTTTCCGGAAGGATCGGCTTTAAAATCATCGAGCGCTTTTTCAAGTTTCAGCCCGCCGCGGCTGACATATTTCATTTTTTCGCCGAGGATGCGGATCTCGCTGTCTTCATCGACAAGGGTGCCGCTTTTATCTATCTTCTGTTCATTTACAAGGATAGTTCCTGCGAGGATGGCGGCCTGCGCTTTTGTCCGGCTTTCAAACAAACCTTTCTCTGCAAGGACCTGATCAAGGCGTTTTTTCATAAAGGGGTATTGCGGAGGTCTTCCGGGATCACAGTGTTGATGTAAATTCCCGATCCGATCTCGAACCCGGCGACAGAAGTGACCCTCGGGTCTATCCGGAGATGCCAGTGATAATATTCTTCGCTTGAATCATGCGGCGGGGTAGAGCTTATCATGTAATTGTAATCGGGATTGTTCAGCGACTTGTTTATTTTTACCAGCATGCTCTTGGTGATATAGGCGAACTCTTTTGTCAGTTCCTCGCTTATCATGCCGAAAGAATCCTGATGTTCTTTAGGAAGTATGTATGTCTCAAAAGGGGACCTTGAAGCGAACGGCTCAAAGCAGATGAAATTATCTGTCTCCATGACGATCCTGGACCCGGCTTCTTTTTCCTTTTCTATCATCTCGCAAAACACGCATTTTCCCTCGTCATCGTAGTATCTCATGGCTTCATCAAGCCTGCTCCTGATATGCGTCGGCGTGACCGGCGCCGCTATTATCTGGGAATGAGGATGCTGGAGAGATGTTCCCGCGCCTTTGCCGTGGTTCTTAAATATCTTGATGATCTCGAACCGTGTGTCTTTGCTCAGTTCGATATATCTTTGCCTGTACGCGAGAAAGATCTCCTCGACATGCTTCTGTTCCATTATCGCAAGGTGCAGATCGTGCCTGGGCGATTCGATTATGACCTCGTGTACTCCAAGTCCGTCCATGTATCTGAAAAAGTCATTTTCTTTTTTCCTGTCCGGGACCTCGCCGGCCTTGTCTTCAAGCGCGGCAAATTTATTCGGGATGGCCCTCAGCCGCCAGCCTTTTGAGCCCGGTTTCGTGCCGGAGGGCCTGTATTCAAATATTTCTTTCGGTGTCTGCGATTCGTTGCCAGGGCAAAAGGGACATTTACTGTCATATTCGGGCAGCTGCTCAGGGATCTTTGCCAACGCAAAATCTTCCGGCCTTTTAGCCCTTTCTTTAGCGATTATGACCCATTCTTTGGTAGCGGGATTCTGCCGGAGCTGTGACATGCCAAAATTATAGCATGTTATAATTTATATCCCGATGGCTATCCTAAAATCCCTGAACGAGAGACAAAAAGAGGCCGTTCTTTGCACAGAAAGCCCGGTGCTGATAATTGCCGGAGCCGGCTCAGGCAAGACCAGGGTGCTCACCCACAGGATCGCCTATCTTGTAAAAGGAAAAAACATCTCTCCCCACAGGATAATGGCCGTCACTTTTACGAACAAGGCGGCTAATGAAATGAAACACCGCTTAAAACATCTCGTAGGTATTCTGGCAAAAGACATGTGGGTGGGCACTTTCCATTCCATTTGCGGGAGGATACTGCGGCGGGACATTGAAAAACTGGGACGGGAAAAGAACTATGTTATCTTTGACGAGAACGACCAGAAGATCCTGATGAAGCAGGTGCTTAAGGAAGCGGACCTGGACGAAAAACGGTACAAGCCCGCGGCGATGCTAGAATCTATAAGCAAAGCAAAAAACGACCTGGTGAACGACGCGCAGTACATGGCAAGAGCATCGGATATATGGCAGGAAAAAGTCTCGATCTGCTACAGGCTTTACCAGGAAAAACTGAACAAGAACAACGCCCTAGATTTTGACGATATGCTGATGTACGCGGTGGAGCTGCTTGAAAAACACGAGAGCGTAAGGAAATATTACCAGGAACGGTTCCTCTATATAAATGTGGACGAGTACCAGGATACCAACCGCGCCCAGTACATGATCACGAAGCTCCTGGCCGGCGGGCACAAGAACATCTGCGTGGTCGGTGACGACGACCAGAGCATATACGGGTTCAGGGGCGCCGATATAGCCAATATCCTCGATTTTGAAAAGGACTATAAAGATGCGAAAGTATTCAAACTCGAGGAAAATTACCGCTCTACGCAGAACATCCTTGACGCGGCGAATGCTGTTATCGCCAAAAACGCGATGAGAAAACCGAAAACTCTCTGGACAAAGAACGCAAAAGGAGATGCAGTGGCCGGATATCTCGCGAAAGACGAAAAAGACGAAGCCCTGTTCATTGCCGACAACGCCAGGCGTTTTGCAAAAGGGGATTTTTCAAGGATCGCCGTCCTTTACAGGACTAACGCGCAGTCAAGGGTGATCGAGGAAGCCTTTTTGCAGTCTGGGATCCCTTACAGGATGATCGGAGGTTTCAGGTTTTACGAGAGAAAAGAGATAAAAGACATTCTTTCGCTTTTGAAAATGATCTATAACCCCTCGGACAACATCAATTGCCTGCGGGTCCTGTCTTTCATGCTGGAAGGGGTGGGGAAGGTGACAATCTCTAAGATCGAAAATGAAGCTAATGCAAGAAAGATACCATTAGCGGAAATGATAGAAAAATGCGACGTCCTTCAGATCTCTCGTAATGCAAAACAACAACTGGCGGCTCTGGATAAAAAAATAAAGGTCTTCAGAGATCTTTCCGCGGAACAGCCCGCTTCCCAGTTGATAGCCAAGATCTATGAAGATACTGATATGATAAAGGATATTGAAGAAGAACAGACGGCCGAAGCACTTTCAAGAGCTGAAAACTTAAGAGAATTCTTAACGGTCGCTCTTGATTTTGAAGATATCAGCGACGATCCTTCTCTCGGTGCGTTCCTGACACAGATGTCACTTGTAACGGACCAGGACACAGCTGACGGAGATAAGCCTTCCGTTTTGATGATGACGCTGCACAGCGCAAAAGGTTTGGAGTTCCCGATAGTTTTCATCGCGGGAATGGAAGAAGGCATATTCCCTCATTACAGGGCGATGTTCGAGCCTAAAGAGCTTGAAGAGGAAAGACGTCTCTGCTATGTCGGGATCACGCGCGCCAAAGAAAAGCTTTTTTTATGCCACGCTCAGGAAAGAATGCTTTTCGGTGAATCATGGTGTAACGGGCCATCAAGGTTTTTGGAGGAAATTCCTGCCGTTCTTTTTGACGAAAAAAGCTGGATGGACTTAGAGCCCGGAGAAAAACAGGTCAAGATCAGGGTCAGCAGCGACATCTACTCTGTAGGAGACGCGGTAAATCATCCGAAGTGGGGGACGGGTGAGGTCATAAAGATAGATGGCGACGGCGAAGATACGGTCATAGACGTCGTATTCTCTAACTTCGGCACAAAATCACTGATGTTAAAGTACGCGCCAGTAAACCGTTTGCAGGCCCCATAATATACTTCAAAAAAAGCAGTGTAAAATTTCGGAAAAGTGATAGAATAGTTCTGATGAAAAACTCCGGAGTTCTAGGATTAATATTTGCAGTAATTCTTTCCGGCACATCATTTTGTTACTCACAGTCCTCGGCCGATTATAAAAAAGCCTGTTATTTTATCAATAAAGGCAGGTTCCAGCAGGCAGTGAACATGCTTGCGCCTTTGGCAGAAAATGATTCGTATATCCTTAATGATCATGCAGCGTTCAGACTGGCAGCGGCATTTGACGTCTCGGGCAATAAACAACAGGCCGAAATAGAATATACCAATCTGACAAATAAATTCCCTGAGAGCGTTTTTGTCGGCAAGGCGTATTACAGGCTCGGCGAGCTGTATGCCGGAAAAGGCGACTTTTTAAACGCGATAGCCAATTTTGAAAAATCCCTTTCTTTCAATGTCCCGGTCTTTTCCAGGGACGTGGTCATTTTCAGGGCAGCGCAGTGTCTTGAGAAACTGGGATATTTGGACGAGGCCGCAGAACGCTATTCGGAAATAGTGGTAAATTATCCCAAGAGCAGGACAACGAAGGTCTCAAAGAAAAAAATAAATCAGATGGGAGCAGTTTCGATATTAAGCTCGGTGCAGCAAATATATAAGCAGACCAGGTCACTTTTTGCAGTAGACATTTCTCCTGATGACTCAGCAAACGAAGTTTGGCGCGAAGGATTTATTCTCTACAAGAGCGGGGATTTTGAAAGTGCTTTTATAAAGCTCGGGCAGTATCCCGGAGATGCCGATCCGCGGATAGTCTCAAAATGCGTTTTTTGGCGGGCAAAGAGTGCCGAAAAAGCCGGCCTGGTCGGCGAGCAGCACAAACTATTAGAGTATATAACTGTAAATTATCCGTACACGTATTATGGCATGCGCGCCTGCCAGATCCTTAATTACCAGGTCCAAAGTGTCCCGGAGTCGGGAGTCAGCCTTCCGAAGCTCAGCGAGCTGGCAATAGCCAATATCCACTTTGAAAAATTTAAAGAGCTCCTCAGCATAAAATATTTTGAAGATGCGGCCAGCGAAGCAAAAACAATGGTCTATTCAAGCTCAAGCGAGCGAGACATAAAGACCGGAAAGCTATGCCTCTCTCTTTTACTCAATCTGCAGAAGAACTATTATCACTCCATAAAAACACTTGAAAAGGCCGGAGAGTACGATTTCTATTCTACGGATCTCGACAGCGAAAAATATCTCGCGATGAACCTTGCTTATCCGACAGCTTTTAAGAGCCAGGTATTTGCCGTCGCCGAAAAATACGGCGTCGATCCGTACCTTGTGTTCGCGCTGATCAGGGAAGAAAGCCGCTTTAACCCCAGAGCTGTTTCAAGGTCAAGCGCGAGAGGCCTTGCTCAGATAATGCCCCGTACAGGAAGAGGGATAGCAACAAGGCTTTATCTCAGGCCTTACAGGACGAAATATCTTTTCAATCCCAACTTGAATATTAAAATGGGGGTCTATTATCTTTCACAGCTGCTTAAAAGATTCGGCGGAGATAAATATCTTGCGCTAGCCTCATATAACGGAGGAGCGGGCAATGTGGATAAATGGCTGAACAGGATCGATCATTCCGATATCGACGAGTTTGTTGAAAGCATCCCGTTAGCCGAGACAAAATTGTACGTAAAAAAAGTCCTTGAAAGCTACTGGCAGTATATAAGGATCTATGGCCAAAGTTAAGGGCTATACCGCCTTTTCTATGATAAACTTATGTCAATGAACGAGGATAAAAGCAGGATCGTCACTCTGGGGAGAAGCGATGAAGACGCCGCTTTCAGCGGGCTACGGCCGCGCAGGATAGACAACTATATCGGCCAGGAAAAAGTCAAAGAAAGCATAACGGTCGTCATGGACGCCGCTAAAAAGCGCGGCGAGACACTGGAGCATATTCTGCTCTACGGTCCTCCCGGGCTTGGCAAGACGACCCTCGCGAACATCCTGGCGAACGAGATGGGAGTCAATATCAAAACGACTTCCGGCCCGGCAATCGAGAGGCCCGGGGACCTCGCGGCGATACTTACCAACCTCTCCGAGAATGATGTCCTTTTTATTGACGAGATACACCGCCTGAACAAAGTGGTTGAAGAAATATTATACCCGGCGATGGAGGATTTCGGCCTTGATATAGTGATCGGCAAAGGTCCGAGCGCAAGGTCCATAAGGCTTGACCTTCCGAAGTTCACGCTGATAGGCGCTACGACACGGATAGGCCTGTTGACGGGGCCGTTCCGCGACAGGTTCGGGATGATCTCCAGGCTGGAATTTTACACTCCTCAGGAGCTTACAAAAATAATTGAAGCAGCTGCTGAGATACTGAGTGTCCATATTGACAAAGAAGGTGCGCTTGCCATCGCAAGAAGAGCAAGGGGGACACCTCGCATAGCCAACAGGCTTCTAAGGCGCGTCAGGGACTGGTGCCAGGTAAAAGCGGGCGGTTCCATCACAAAAGAAGTCGCCGCTTCCGCCCTGAAGCATCTTGACGTAGATGAACTGGGGCTGGACAATGTCGACCGTAAGATCCTTCTTGTCATCGCTGAAAAATTTTCCGGCGGTCCTGTAGGCGTTGATACCATATCTGCGGCGATAAGCGAAGATCCCGGCACGATAGAAGACGTCTATGAACCGTATCTCATGCAGATAGGATTTTTGGACCGCACGCCAAAAGGAAGGGTCCTTACAGAAGCAGCTTACCGGCATATCGGCAAAACGCCTCCGCAGGCAAGAAATCAAAAAGATGTTCAGCAGCCGGCCTCGCAGATAAGCTTGTTATAGACCCCGAAAAATCTCCTTTCCACGAAATATATTAGGTGTTATAATTTTTCTAATGATCAAAAAGATCTGTTGTGGATGTATTATCTTTTTATTGACGTTTTCCTGCGCCCAAAGCATCCCCTTTTTCAATATTGAGAACCCTATTTTCTCAAACATAAAAGAAGAAATATCAAAACAAGCGTCCGCGATGATGGGCAGGGAGATCTCGGTCGGTTCGGTCGATGAGATACTTTTGGACTCTATTACTTTGAACGATGTCAGGATCGCGAAGTTCAAAAAACTGTCACAGGGAAGCGTAATAACCATAAAAAGGGCGAAAGTCCATTACAACGTGATCCGGGTGCTTGCGGTAAAAGACATTATCTCTGCTATAGGGAAGATCGAGGTTTTCGAACCTAAGGTCTATTTGGAGCATGAAAAGGACGGTTCGTGGAACCTTGCGAAATTGCTGGATCCCGGCGGCGGCGGGGCCCCTCCTCCTCCGTTCAAGGGCAAGATCTTCATCCGTAACGGCACCGTAGATTTCAGGGACCTTTCCGGATTCGGTCCCGAACACCTCAAACAGCCGTTTGTCTCAAAGATCGCCAATGTGACAGGGACTGCCGATCTTAGCAAAAAAGACAAGATATTTTTTGCGGTTTCATGCCTGTCGGACGGGGCCCCGATAAGATCGGAAGGCAAAATAAACCTGAAAACTTCAAGGGCAAGGATAAAATTGACGGCTGCCGGGCTCAAAGCAAATCCGTGGATCAAGTATCTTGCGATCCCGGCCGTAAAAGCTACAGACCTTAACGGTAAAACCGCAGTCAGTCTTGATATCCAGACACTTCCGAAGATGTTTATAAAAGGAAGCGTAAGCATTTCTGACGGGAACATATATGGGAGACCGTTTTCCGGAAAAATTGACATATCTTTTGATGAAAAAAGGTTAGTTCTCGGTTCTGATAATGGAACATTCTGCGGCGGGACAACAACGGGTAACCTGGCTGTGCTATTCGCGGTAAAAACACCCCTTATTAACGGGGAGGTCAATTTTTCGAAAGCTGATCTGAAAAAACTTTCCGGCGGTCTTGCCGGAACAAAAGGACTTGCAAGCGGGAACGTCCTGATAAACGGAGCTGGCGAGAATGTCAATTTAACAGCAGAAGCTTCTCTTTCTGATGCGTCACTTGCAGGTCAAAACGCCGACAGGATAACTGGCACAGCTGTTTTTGAGAGGGGATGCGTCACGTTTGACCGGGTCGAAATATTCAACGGGCAGTCCAAGGTCGTCTCTTCCGGCAGGATAGAAAAGGACCTTTCATTTTATGCCAGGGCTTCGGCAAGCAGATTCAGTGTCAGCAACCCGTATTTCCTGGATGGCGTACGAGGGACCCTCGATTATTTTGAAGGAAATATTTCTGGCCGGATCGACGATTCCTTGTTCAAAAGACCGTTTCAAAATATCAATTTTGATGCACAGATGAAAATTTCGGACGCAAGGATATCTATGCAGGACATTACTTCTGCAGAGGCGCAGGCCTCACTGAAAAAGGGAGCTTTTGAACTAAAAAAGTTTATTTTATTTGCCGGTGACTCTAAGATAGAGGCCAGCGGGGCACTTGCGAGAGGCACGGCCTCCTCGATAATGATCAGGGCCAAGAATGCCAATGTGGCCGACTTTAAGATCATTGACAAATTCGCACCCTCCGAAAGAGGAAGTAATAAAGGTTTGCTGGATGTGAACGTCGCAATAAAAGGAGTGCCGGACAAAGGGACTACACCTCTTGAGATCCTGCAGGGGCTTGATGTTTCATGCGAGATGGAACTTAAGGATGCGATATTATCAGGCGAAGAGGTCAAAACGGCAAAAGCATCGTTCCAATTAAAGGAAAAGAAACTCGAGATAAAGAATATCACCCTGACAAACAGCGACTCTAACATTTCTATATCCGGCAAGGCCGGGCTTGATGATAAAGCGGACATAAACTTAAGCGGAAATATCGATCTTGCAAGGCTCAGGCCGCTCACACAGAGGTTCGCAAGGATCAATGGGTGCGCCGTGTTCAACGGAAATATCAGCGGGAAATTCTCTCATCCCTTGGCCTTGCTCAATTTTAGAGTAAAAGACCTTGTCTTTAATGAGATAAAGCTGGATAGGTTAGACGGAACAATAAAGTATAAAGATAAATTCATTTCCGTCGAAGGACCGGTTATCATCAGTCAGGGCGCTGACAGATATTCTGTCTCCGCAGAGCTGGACCTTAACGGGAAAGAGCCGTCTTACTCCGGTCAGATCTATACAAACAGGGGCGGGTTAAGTACAGCGGTCCAGATCAGCAGCATGGTCTATTCCGAAGCGTTGAGGATGATCGGATCTGCGGACAAAGCCCCGATAAAGGTGGCGATAAGAAAAGATGATATTTCGTTCCCTGATCTGTCAGGATATAGATCACAAAAAGGAGACGTTTTGTTCACTCCGGATAACGCTTTTCTGAAGGCATGGACAAAGAGCGTCAAACCGTCGGCAGAACAGCAGCGCGCGCTCGATATTTCAAAACTTAAAATATCCGGCTTGCTTGGAGCGAACATATTTGTAAAAGGCAGGGGAGCGGATGTTGAAGTCAAAGGCTCGGTCAGGATAATCAACGGTCTGTTGGGGCAATATGATTTTGACAGCCTGGATGTATCCGGCTCATATAAAAGCGGGAAAATATACCTGAATGGCCTGTCATTGAAAGATCATGGAGGAAATCTTGATGCATCGGGCATGATCGATGTTAAAGGTCCTATAGATCTGAATGTTTCCGCCAAAGACCTTCCGGCGGAAAAGATAGAGACCGCGACCGGCCTTTCTTTTCCTATAGACGGCAGGCTCACAGTTAAAGCTTCTGCAAACGGCAAATATTTCGATCCCAATATCAATGCCGTCTTTTCTATAAGCAAAACAACCGTGGGAGGTTTTTATGTCGAAAGCCTTTATTCAAAAGCCCGTTACTCCGGAGGCATGCTGGATATCGAGGAGCTTGATATACGCAACGGCAAGCAGAAAGCTTCTATAAAAGGCAGGATGCCTTTTGTCTCGGGAAAAAATATCGACATCAAGATAGATCTGGCCGGGGACAATGCCGGACTTCTTGTTACGCTGTTTAAAGGGGTGAGTTGGACTTCGGGAGGAGGGCAAGTAGATCTCGACTTAAGCGGGACAATAGATAAACCTTTAATAAACGGAAGTGTCGTTATAAATGATGCTGTAGTCAATATCGACCAGATCAGATCGACTTTGTATGACTTTGACGCGGACATAAAGATAGTGGACAGCTATATGACGATAAAAAGATTTTCCGGCACTATCTCGGGAGACAGGACACTGAAAAAATCCGATGTTTTTTCTATCGCGGGAGATATCGATCTCGCAGACCTGATCGGCAAAAAACAGATCTGGCTGAATATCGCAGCAGCTCCCGTGACAGGTTCGGTCGGCATCCCCGGGTTTTATTCCGGGCAGGCGGATTTGAGGCGCCTGAGCCTGAAAGGCACGCTATCAATGGACGGGTCATTAAGCAAGAGGCAAAAAGCTGTTTTGTCAGCAGACCTTAACATACATGACGGTAAGGTAATAATCCCACAGGGAAAACAAAACGACGCAGCTCCTTTTGTCGACATCGGTTTTGATGTCGATCTTAATATCGGCAAATCGGTCTATCTTGTCCAGGGGGAGTCGAACAGGCCGATCTCTCTGGACATGTCTAATATTAACCTTGAAGTAGCCTCTGAAAATCTTGAGTTAAAAGGTTTCCTGTCATCCCCGACAATCATAGGAGACGTAGATATAAAAAGCGGTACGGTTAACATCCTGGGAAGGGATTTTAATATCCTATCCGAAGATAAACAAGAGCAATATTTCAGCTTGAACAGGTCAATGATCATGAAAAACACAGCCATATTCTCGGGGGGCAGCGGTTTAACCTCTGCTCTGCCTTATCTGTCGATCACGGCGCAGAGCGAGGTCAAGGTAAAAGAAAAAGTTGCTCAATCCACGCCTCCTGCGTCAGGGATCGACAGCGGTGTGCCGCAGGAATATACCCAGCAAAAAGTATATGTCCTGACAAGAGCGACCGGCATTCCTTCGGACAAAGAAAAAGCGAGACCTTTAAACATCCAGTTTTTCGCGTTCAAGGAAGACGCCTCAAAAACACCGCCGATGGTCAGCACTACTTATGACCAGAATAAAATAAGAGAGATAATACTGCCTGATTTTGTCAGGGACACGTTGAACCTGTCAAATACGGGCGGGGTTATGGATACGAACGCGATACTCGTGGATTACCTTAACTCCAGCATAAACTCATATCTTGTAAAAAGTATAACAGGCAATGTGGAAAAAGCGCTGGGGCTCGAGAGCTTTACGCTGGACTACAATTTCGGACGAGACCTTGAAAAATACCTTCCGACAAGACGCGGAGAGTACGGATATACAGACAAACCACAGCTGGCCGTGGGCATAGCTAAGGGCTTTTTTGATAAAATATTTATTCAGTTGAAGTACGCGCAGTCAACGCAGCAGAACACGGTTTACAACAATTCATCTTTCAATTATCAGATATCCTGGAAGATCGACAGATATTATTCGCTGGCTTATTACAGGGAACCGATGCCTTATATCAAGGATTGGAGCGTTACATATTACAAGCTCATGCTTCAGTACGCGTACGTTTTTTGAAAACAAGGTGTGGATAAATTTGTATAATTAAAGTAAAATGAAAGTATCAGACATGAAAAAAATATTTTGCATCTCGGCCGCGGTTTTTCTGCTGTCAGGCATTTCGCTGGCGATAGATTTCAGCCTGAAGTCCGCGCCAGATCTTGGTAGCTTGACCGGACCTGCCGTCACAAAAACAGATGCCGTGACCGTTGACAGTCTTATAACCGGAATAAACATAAAAGGTAATTTCATTATCCCGTCGGGAAAAATACTCGAGCAGGTATCAATACGCGTTGGAGACCGCATGACCCAGCAAAGTCTGAATAATGATGTAAAAGCCATATACGCAATGGGGTATTTTGCGGATGTGACAACGGATCTTAACAAATCCAGAAAAGGCACTGCGGTGACTTTCAATGTGGTCGAGAACCCATGCCTGAAGGGTATAACAATAGAAGGATGCAGCGTCTATCCCGCGGCAAAGATATTTTCCATGATGCGTTCAAAGCAGGGGGAGATAATGTCTTTCAAATCTATCCAAGAAGACATCAAGGCCATCGATGATATGTATCACAAGGACGGATATATCCTTGAAAGGGTCGTCAACGTCACTACCGATCCGGACACCGACATCCTTCAAATTAAGCTTGTCGAAGGAGCGATAGAACAGATAGCTTTGGACGGCAACACCCTGACCAAGAATTATGTGATCTTAAGGGAGATGAAAAGCAAGCCGGGTACGGTCTTAAACGAAAAGGTCCTGGCAAAAGACCTTAAAAGAATATTCAACCTGGGATTCTTCTCGGATATTTCTCCGGACTTCGAACCTGCGGCTGCTCCTGACAAGATAATACTTCTGGTTAAGGTAAAAGAAAGCAAGACCAACACGATCAACTTCGGCGGCGGCTATGGAGAGCGCGAAGGAATGTTCGGGTTCCTCGACCTTAGTGCGGAGAACGTTTTCGGCACCGGACAGGGAATATTGCTCCGTGGCCAGGCCGGTCAGCAGCAGTCTACGTATCAATTCAGGTACATGTATCCCTGGTTCCTGCCTGACAAGCTTGGTGATAAGGTCTCGGCGACCGTAAGAAGATGGTATACGATCGGAAAGAACGTATATTTGATCGGCCAGCCTGAAAGCGACGGGAAATTTAACGGATGGGACTTAAGTTTAAATAAACCCGTCAACGATGAATGGAATGTTACTCTTACCCTAGGTTCAGAAAGGGTCGAACCGACAGTGACATATTTTGATCCCTATACTTCAAACACTATAGGGTTTTCTCTGGCATATGACACAAGAGATAATTGGATGAACCCGTCCACGGGAAGGTTTGCGACTTTCGGGATAACAAAAGGCTGGAAGGTCAAGCCGGATATAACTACCGATTTCACAAAGAACACGGTCGATTTGAACCAGTTCTTAAAATTGGCAGATAAACAGGTACTTGCTTTTCACTTTGGGGTAGGCGTGGGGGTTGGCGATATCCCTCCCGGAGAGCTCTATTATGTTGGCGGTGCCAATACGGTCAGGGGCTATGATCCGTCCCAGGCGCAGGTCGGCACCAAAAAATATGTTGCCAATATCGAATACCGCTACACTTTCAACGAAACATTTCAGGGAGTGCTTTTCTATGATCTGGGTAAAGCATGGTACCATCCCAGATGGCCCGATTTGGACAACTCTATATCCGGCAGGGGTTTCGGTCTCAGACTTAATACTCCGATGGGTCCCATCAGGCTTGATTTCGGTGTCGGCGCGTATAAGATGTTCTCTGAAGGCGTTCTGCATTTCTCGATCGGCCAGGCATTTTAGCTCTTAGCCGATAACTTATAACACGTGGACAAAGAAGCCCGATTTAAAATCTATTCAAAAGAGCTAATTAATTGGAACAAAAAGTTCAACCTAACTTCCATAACCGATGAAGATGATATAATCCTCAAGCATTTCAAAGACTGCGAAACGCTAAAAGAAGCCTTCGATTTTTCAACAGGACATCCGGAAGTAATCGACATCGGGACCGGAGCGGGATTTCCGGGGCTGGTCTTGAAGGTGCTTTTTCCGGACATAAAATTGACTTTACTCGATTGTATAAAAAAGAAGACGGGATTCCTATCTCATATTGCCGATATCCTCGGGTTTAAGGATATAGACATCATCTGGGAACGGGCCGAAGATTATGCAAAAAAAAGAAGAGAACAATATGACGTGGCCGTATGCAGGGCCCTTGCGCCTTTGAACATCGCATCAGAACTCTGCCTACCTTTTGTAAAAACGGGCGGAATCTTTATAGCGATGAAAGGGAAAGACATCGAAACGGAAATAAAGAACGCGGAAAAAGCTTTGAAGATCATGGGAGGAAAGCTTGAAAGGACGATACAGGTAGAATTGGACGATGAAAAGAACCGTAAAAAGTATCTGCATCAGATCGTAGTCATAAAAAAAGAGAAACTAACGCCCGAAAAATACCCGAGAAAACCAGGAATTTGCAAAAAACGGCCTCTATAATGCTAATTTTTTTTATGTTATACTAACCCTATAAATGGGGAAAATAATATCCATATGCAACCAAAAAGGCGGAGTGGGAAAGACCACGACCGCTATCAACCTTTGTGCGTTTTTGTCGGTTTCCGGCAAGAAGGTCCTTCTTATAGACATGGATCCCCAGGGTAACGCGACGTCAGCTGTCGGGCTGGCAAGGGATGCGGTAGATTTTTCGATCTATGATATCCTGACGGACGGACTCGAGGCCGAAAAAGCTATCAAAGAGACAAAAACGAACAATCTGTCCGTCATACCGGCGACCACAGACCTCGCGGGAGCAGAGATAGAACTTGTAGGAATGATGGCCCGCGAGTTTAAATTGAAGGAAGCGCTTAAAGATGTCAGTGACAAATTCGATTACATCATAATAGACACTCCACCCTCCCTTTCACTCTTGACGGTAAATGCCCTGGCCGCGACTGACGAAGTGATAATCCCCATACAATGCGAATATCTTGCGCTCGAAGGCCTGTCGCAGCTATTAAAGACTATAGAGCTGATAAGGGTTAATCTCCATCCGGGGCTTAAAATAGGCGGTATAGTCCTGACAATGTACGACTCTAGGCTGATACTGAACAATGAAGTGAGAGAAGAGGTCAAAGACCATTTTCCGGACCTTGTCTTTGATACCCCTATCCCGAGGAATGTCCGTTTGAGCGAAGCGCCGTCGCACGGGATGCCGATATTGTTCTATGACCCGACTTCGACGGGCGCGGTCGCTTACGAGCATTTCACGAAAGAACTTCTTGAAAGAGAAAAAGCTCTTTTCGGAAAAGAGCAAGTTCCGGATGAAGAAATAAACGATATACCGGGCAGAGAAAGGATAAGCGGTCAGCAATGTCAACAAACGCAAAGCGCGGCCTTGGCAGGGGCCTAAGCGCACTCATCCCTTCAGGCGGAGAGACCGAAAAAGCGGCCCTCCCGTTCACATCGGGACGCGCGGTCCTTCAGGTAGACATATCAAAAATAATCCCTAATCCGCGGCAGCCCAGGAAGTCTTTTGACCATGCAAAATTGAACGAGCTTGCTTCCTCCATCAAGGAGCAGGGCGTGACATCCCCGGTACTTTTAAGAAAAAACGGTGACATGTTCGAGCTTGTGGCGGGAGAGAGAAGACTGCGAGCCACAAAAAAGGCCGGTATCACGACGATCCCCGCCATCATCAAAGATTTCACCGACGAACAATCTCTCGAAATAGCTATAGTTGAAAACCTACAAAGGGAGGACCTGAACCCGATGGAAGAAGCTTTGGCCTATAAAGCTCTTTCGCTGGAGTTCAAGCTTACGCATGACCAGATCGCAAAAAAAGTAAGCAGGGACAGGTCTACCGTGACGAACACTATGAGACTTCTTGACCTGCCAAAAGAAATAAGGGACAGCATAGCGTCCGGGCAGATAACGGCGGGCCACGCGAGGCCTCTTTTGACGATCCAGGGACGCGAAAAACAGATCAAAGCGTGGGAGCAGATATTAAAAGCGAACCTTTCCGTCAGGGATGTCGAAGCGATACTTGGCGTCAAGAAGGAAAGATCAAAAGGAAAAACAAAAACCTCAAAAAGATCAGCCTTGAACCCGTTCCTTGCGGATGTCGTCGAAAAAATGACCGAAAGCCTCGGCACAAAAATAAGCCTTCGCGGGGACGAGAACAAAGGAAAGATCGAGGTAGATTATTTTTCCAAAGAAGACCTCGAGAGGATTGCCGAGAGATTTACCGCACCTTAACTTCGACCATGCGCCTTGTCTTTCCTTATTTTCAAAAATTCACTGAAATTTCATTAAAATATACACGAAATAGATTTGAGGCCAAATTTCACGACCTGTAAAGACAATTAAAATAATATCAGGAGGTAATTAGTTCATGAATACATCTGCATGCAGGAGGCTGATGGTTGCCGATATCGGTGGAGGGACTTTCCGGAGAGCATTGTTTCAGATAGAAGCCGGCAAGAGGGCGACAATGATAGGAAAGCCGGAGGCTATAGAGCTAAAATTTTCCGGCAAAAGGGATCTAATAGGATTTTCTTTGTCTCAATTAAGAGATATACCGGATGATCAGCACAGGATAGCGATCTCGATCGCAGGGCCTGTGGATACCGGTGCGGGCATTATCAGAAAACTGACAAACCAGGGAGGTATCGAAAAAAGAGACATTCCTTACAGTGCCGAACTAAAAACGGCTTTTAAATCCCAAGCAGGTAAAGATGTCGATGTAATCTTAATAAATGACGGCGAAGCAGGGGCGTGGGCTGAGTTCAGTCCTCAGGGCGCTTTAAAAGATCTAAAGACAGGCGATCTTGGACTGGCCCTTATTATCGGGCATGGTATCGGAGGACGGCTTTACAGGAAAACCGCTTCAGGCATCGAGCAGGTCCCCGGCGCATTTGAACCCGGCCATTTTTTGATCCACGACAGAATGATCGACGGCCTTGGATTGCTCAGGTATTATGCACCATTCGACCCTTGCGGCTGCGGGATAACCGGGCAGCACGGTGATGTCTGTTTTGAAACACTGGCAAAGGGTCCTTCGATATACAAGATAATCAGCGGCGTGATATCCAATATCAGGATAGTGGCTGCTTCAGCACGCACAAAAGACCAGATATTCAATATTGTAAATCCCGCAATGACAGAAACGGAACTAAGGTCGAACGTATTGATCAAACAAGTAATGCAAAGGCTCGGAATGAATATCAGCAAAACAGATACTGGCCAAATTATAAAATCGGCCAGTGATCACTTGAACTATCATGATGTGGACGCTGTAATGGGAAAAACTTTAGGGAATGAGCCGATATGCAAAGAGGTCCTGACAAGGATAGCATATCTGCTGGCCTTTAGACTTGAAGCTTTACAAAGAGGATATGATGATCATGCATCGCCGATAACATTTGCATTGATCGGTGGCGTGGGCGTAAGTAAAGGTGCATATCTCACAAGAGATATGACACGTTTCAGTGCAGATGCGATCGAAAGACCGTCCTGGGGTAAAGCGCCAAAGTATGTTACAGGTGCATTTCCTTCTCAAGAGACAAATCTGTGGGGATCATTGTTTTATATGATTAACAACGGATAGTTAGGGCCGTATTAATTCTTCAAGCTCTTTAGAGTTTTTACGAAGCTTTTAAAGAGCCTGTTCTCTTTCCTGTAAATACAGATATTTATTATTGTCAGCCCTAAAAATATAAACGTTGTCGGTGCCAATGTCCGCGGAAAAACGAACTGGGTAAGCCACAGCGAGAACATAAAGCAAGCGTCGATAAAAGTAAACCTGAATTTTGCCAGTGTAGAACACCCGTAAAAAGTCATTGCCATTGAAAGCGCAATCTGCCATTTATGGTAATCATCAAGGGGGACTGTCATTATCTTCCCGCAGGAAACCGAATATACCACAGGCACCATAGCTATCAGGAGCGTCCACTGGTTCACTTTTGATGAGATGAAGTTAACCAAACCCATCGGGGCCAGTTTTATGTGAGCCGCCCAGTAAAAGGCGGTTACCTTTTCGGGGAATTCCGAAAGGAACGGAGCGACCCACTGGACAAAAAGAAAGGTCGATATGCCGAGAACGCCGGCAAGACCCCTCAGGCTGTGAAGAAAAGGCTGCGCGATAAATAGAAATGTTCCACCCCCGACGGCGAACAGCAACAGTATCACCGCCTTTTTTACGAAAACATTTTGTATTTTTACGATGACCTTGCAAGGTTCGATAAGGTCATCGATCCTTTCTTTTTCCTCTGGCTCGAGCCTGAACAAAAGCCTCATATACCAGGCAAATATCGAAAGAAGCACAATAGAATCTATTATGGTCAGCGTGCCTTTTGTAAGCACGACGCAAAAATAGAAGCTGCTTATTAAAAGAGCGGCGACCTCAATGCTGTGAGCTTCGCGTATCACGATCTCCTTAAGGAATTTCTTTTTTTTAACAAAGTTCATTACTGAAGCGATGAAAAAGATACCGGACCATCCCACTCCCATGAGAAGCCGGTTTGAGCCGGTAAAGTTGGCTAACATAAGAGGCACGTCCTTTTCCCACGCGATCACACCCTCGACAAAGAACTCCGGGATGACCTGAAGGAGGGCGATAATCGCGATCGCAAATCCCTGAGAGACCACGAACTGATAGCATTCGGCCCCCCAGCTGATAAGGAGAGCAGCCGCGATCACCGAACTGAAACTGACAAGGGCAAGTATGGTTATTGAGACCTTACTAAAATTGCATATAAATACGCCGGAAAGGCTGACAGCTATAAGGAAGATATATATAAAAAGGATCCAAAAATACTTGGGTCTCAACTATTTACACCGTTCTTTTTGGGATCGTGAACGAAAAGACGCTGCCTTTTCCAAACTCGCTTTCGACGGTAACGCTTCCGCCATGCGCTTCAACAAGGCTTTTCACGATGGAAAGGCCTATCCCTGCGCCACCGTATTTTCTTGTCTGCGACCCGTCGACCTGGGAAAAGGGCTCAAAAATACTTTGCAGGTCACCACTCTTGATGCCGACGCCGGTATCGCTTACCGATACAATGACCTCGTCTTTGTCATCTTTTGTTTCAACGGTCACTTTCCCGCCATTGTCGGTGAACTTAATACTGTTCGAAAGCAGATTTAACAGTATCTGTTTTATCCGGTCGGGGTCGCCAAACACTGTTATAACGTTTTCATCTATCTTGGTGGAAATATTTATGTCTTTTTTGGACGCAAGGGGTTCGATATTGACCGTGACATCGCTGATAACCTTTGCAATGTTGAACCATTCTTCATTTAACCCCAGCTTGTTGTCCTCCAGTTTTGAAAGGTCCAGAAGCTGATTGATAAGGCCCAAAAGGTCCTGGCCGTTCCTTTTTAAAGCGTCGACCGCTTTTATCTGCCTTTCGTTCAATTCTCCGAGCTGCTTTCGTTCTATTATATCGCAGTAACCGAGCATTGCCGTAAGAGGTGTCCTGATCTCGTGGTTTATATTCCTAAGGAATTCGGACTTTATGCGAAGGGCTTTTTTCAGGTCAAGGTTCAGGAACCGGAGCTCTTTAGTCCTTTGAGCGACCCTGGCCTCAAGCTCTTCGTTTAATTCCTTGAGGAGGAAGTTATTGACTACGATCTCGTTCGTCTCGCGGCTGGCGATTATACCCAGCAGGATAAGCATCATCAATATCAATACGGTGATGTCGATGGCCAGTATAGGTAGGTCCCTAATAGTGAACATTACGAGCAACAACCCTATTATGCCGAAAGCGACGATAAAAAACTGTATACCAAAACAATCTGTCACCCTGCGTTCGCAGTACGTGCATCTCTTGAAAGGCTTTATCCCGGTAGTTTGGACAAGCAGGCAGTTTTTACCTTCTTTGATCATTTGTAATTATTCCTCCCCTAGATGTTTTTTTACTTTTTTAACGAGTTCTTCAAGATTGAAAGGTTTGGTGATATATTCGTTGGCCCCGGCCTTGTAGCCCGCCTCGATGTCTTCGGGATTTGACTTGACGGACAGCATTATCACAGGGATAACCCTTGTGTGCTGGTCCGCCCTGATAGCCTTGCAGACCTCATATCCGTTCATTTCGGGCAGCATCACGTCCAGGATAATAAGGTCGGGAAGTTTTTTTTGGACCGTTTCAAGCCCCGATCTGCCGTTTGCGGCAGTAAGGATGTTATAGTTGTACTGCTCGAGAATGATCTTTACTATCTCTAAGTGGTCTTCTACGTCCTCAACGATAAGAATGTTTTTCAATTTTGCTGGTCGCTCCGGGAAGAAAGGATCTACATGCCGGACTTATACCTTTTATCGGCCCTCTCCATCTCTTGTACGGTCTTATCCACGTTCAGGTCGTTCTTTGTGGAATCGATAAGAGCCTGATAAAGTTTTCTTGTGCGCTCGTCCATCGTTTTCATCTGGATGTTTATCTGGTTCTGGAAGGCGGTCTTTCCCTGGGGCGTCAAAACCCGGTATGAAGCGGCGAATTTTTTTATGCTTTCCACCAGTTTTGTGTTCGGATCTTCATTTGTGTTATGTGCATCGTTCATACGTTCCACCTCGGAATATAATAAGGATATTATAACATTTTAATCATCGATTGCAATATTTATGAAATTGTTGTGTAACACAAAAAAGAGTGAAATTCACAATAATATTTGACGATATATTATTGAAGGGAAAACAAGACTATTCTGCAAGGAAAGGCAGGTGATTTTTAATGTGTGCGATGTCTTTGATCACTTCTATTAAGAAAGGAGGAAAAATTATGAAGAAAGTGTTTTGTTCGATAGTGTGCGCGGCGGTCATGTCAGCGGTATTCATTGTTCCCGCCATGGCGGCGGGATCAGGAGGGATCCCGGTAGACTACCCCGCGTTGACCGAAGGATACACGAACGGCGCGTGGAGTTTCCAGGCTTTTGCCGTTGCGCCGGCTATGTTCAACCTTACAATTTCCAATCTTCAGCTTGCGGACCAAGCCAATACAGTTTTTGGTAATACCCTGAACGGTACGACATCGGTGGTAAAAACAAGTATAGTGGGAAAGACCTCGGCGATACTTAATCATGCGGGAACATACAAATTATTTCCGCTGACCGCTTCATCGCCGTTCCCCTCGGTCTGGGTAAAGGGCGATGCCATAAACCCGGCTGATGGCGCGGGATCCCCTGAAGCGTCAAAACCGTCGACTTATCTTACAGGAACAGATGTCAATATGTTCTACGAGACAGGATTGACGATACAGGCCCCTTACTGGGATCTGGCCAATTACCAGTGGACGGTATATGCTTATGCCGACAATGATGTTCTTACGGGAACGGCAGGGGCGGCCACGGGAACAGTGCTTGATCCCAGACTCTCGACAATGAGATGGTTTTCATGGTCCGATGATCCGAACGGGACCCCCGAAAAGCAGTGGGGATATAAAAGCAACGGGTCTGTTGTTTTGTTCAACACGCTCCCTCTCATTTCGGGTGCCACAGCCGACCAGATCAAGACGTTTTTAATCGGCACCGCGGGGTCTTCAGTTCCGCCTAACGATGCGCAGATCTCCGGAAAGACAAAGGTCCAGATGGCCGCAAATACCGACAGCGCGCTCTGCTACAATACTGACAGAAATACAGTAGTCGCGAGCAACGCCAACGGTTTTGTGATAACGGCAAGGAGCCAGGTAGGCCTCGTCTATGTGTCTCCGGCTGATAATACATGTCACAGGACAGAAAAGCTCCATATGCAGTTCATTGCAATATGGCCCACCGGAGTGGGCGTTACTCCTGGCAGCAAATCATGCAACATCGGCATTTACCAGAGAACGGCTAACTAGAGTTTATAAGAAAGGGGCCGTTTAAGCGGCCCCTTTCGGTTATCGGTTATTAAGGTATAATAATGAAAGTTATTAGTATATTAAAAAACATCTTGTTGCCGGCACTGGTAATATTTATCATCAGTGCTCCTTGCCAGTCGGCGCTTTTGTTAAGACAGCCTTCGATAGAGCTTTATCTTGAAAAAGGGCAGGTATTTAACGGCGGAGTTATCCTTGAGAACACTTCCGACAGCGCGATCGATGTGACGGCCGGGATGGTAAATTCGCTGGACAAAGACGGGAAACCCGCGAAATATTCATGTTCAAAGTGGACAAAGATCGAAGAAGAAAAATTTTCGATCCCCCCCAAAAGTATAAAAGACCTGAGGTTCAGGACAGCAGTTCCCCAGGATGCAAAGGGCGGATATTCCTCCGGCCTTTTATACTCATACCGGACAAGCACCGTTCAAGGGCCTTCGGATATAACTTTGAACATAAATATGAACATCGAAATGCCTTTCAGGGTCTCGGTGAAAGGCACGGCGGACCATGCCATGTCGGTAAAATCATTTGACGCGAAATGTTCATCAGAGGTCCTCACGATCAGCTCAAAAGTTAAAAATACGGGCAACACTTTTCAGGACGTTAGAGCTACATTTCTAGTCCTCGGTCCGGACGGAAAGCTCCTGGACACCCTTAAAGCGGGTTCTTTCATGACATATCCCGATGAAGAATATAATATTGATTACAGCGGCAAAACGGACCTTCCAAAGGGCAATGTAAAAATGTTGGGATTGTTTGATTATGGCGCAGACAAAATAAAGACCGAGGAAAAAGTATTTAATGTTGAGTAAAAAAATAAGATCATTATACAGCAAACCGGTCGCAGTGGCTGTCATTGCAGCGCTGCTGCTGCTTTTTTCCATACCGGCCTCTTTTTCCGACAGCTGGATAACGATCGGAACAGGAGTCGTAGGCGGAACGGTCCCTTCGGTCACTTCTATCAGCCCGGTAAGCGGTTTAAATACAGGGACTACCGAAGTCACGATCTCCGGAGTTTATTTTACCGGAACGTCCGCCGTAAAGATCGATTCATTTCCCGTCCAAAGTTTCAGTGTTGTAAATGACACGACCATAACTGCAGTCATACAATCGGGAATTATCCCCAATGTTTACCATATAACGGTCACAAATGCTGACGGCACATCTGCGACGTCTTGGGTAGACCAGTTTTCCGTGATTTCCACCAGTTCGCCGGCCGTGACATCGATCACCCCGAGCAGCGGTATAAACAATGCGGAAGTCCCGGTCACTATAACAGGTACTAATCTGTCAGGCGCGACAGCTGTAAATGTCGGGGCAACAGGCATGACGATAGTCAGCAATTCAAGCACGGAGATAATTGCAAGAGTCCCTTCAGGTCTTACCCCGGGCACTTACTATATTACAGTGACCAACGCTGACGGCACGTCACCTGCGAACAGTTCCGGCCAGTTCACCGTGCTCGCGGTGCCCGTACCGGCGGTCAGCGGTGTCTCACCGACTTTTGGTCTTAACACGGCAGGCACGCCAGTTACAATAACAGGGACTAATTTGGCCACCGCAAGCTCGGTAAAGATCGGGACAGATCCAGTAAGCACGTTCGCAGTTATCAGCGATACTACTATAAATGCGGTAATACAATCAGCACTAACTCCCGGAGTCTACCATATTTCCGTCACGAATACTTACGGTACATCGGCCACGTCTTCGGCCGACCAGTTCACGGTCATCAGCTCACTTTCTCCCGTCGTGACAGGGATCTCACCGACTAGCGGGAACAATGACGTGCCGAACGATATCACTATAACAGGCACTAACCTGTCAAGTGCTACAGCTGTTAAGATCGGAACTGTTCCCTTGACGATGATCAGCAACTCGGCTACGGAAATCAGGGCTACCATCCCATCGGGCCTTCCCGCAGGCACCTATGATATTACCGTTGTCACTCCAGGAGGCACTTCTCCGTCCACCGCCGCTGACCGGTTTACGGCAATTGATTTTGGGCCGAGCACGTCTGTCCTTATTGATAATTACGAGGGCGTGGAAGTATCGGCTTATAACAATTACGGAACCGGATGCAGCTCAGTATTCAATACTAATCCCTTGTTCATAAAGAACGGAGCGCAGTCAAGAAGGATCCTTTATTCATTTTCAAGCGACTGGGGCGGGCTGATGAAAGGGGACCTTGTTTCAAACAAAAACCTGATCCTTACCAATGCTTTTGCCTTCTGGCTCAAAGGTGACGGGACTAATAATACGATAAGACTGGATGTATTTGAAGCGACCAACGTTTCTCCATATGGATCATGGAGCATGACACACGAGATATATTCAGGGCCTGCGATCAGCCTAAAGAACACGGAATGGCAATTCGTGAAGATCCCGTTCAAATCACTGGTCCAGAATTTTGATAACGGGACCCCGACTGACGGCAACGGTATTTTTGACAAGAACATCAGCGCTTACCAGTTCGTATATACAGGCAAGAATACAAGCCTGACGCCGCATTACGTGGATTATCTTATAGCGACGGTATTGAACCCGCCGGCAGCGCCAACATCGTTTGCGGGAACTGCCACAGGGACTACGGGGATCAAGTGGACGTGGGCAAGGAATTCGACGAACGAGACCGGTTTCAATATCAGCGATGGAGCGGGAGCCCTGAAGAAGACCGTTGCTTCGCCGTTAACGGAAGCGAACGAGGCCGGATTGTCCGCAAACACTCCGTATACAAGATATTGCGCGGCTTATAACGATGACGGTGCATCAGCCACTACAGAAGCAGTGACGCGGTATACCCTTGCAAATACACCGGTGAACCTGCACAAGATGTCAGCCACGGTGGCATCGATCAAGTTTGCCTGGGACGCGGGAGACGGCGGCTCTAGCAAATACAGCGTCTACAGGGCAAAGGATAAAAAGGGGACTCCCGGTGACTGGATAAAAATAAAAGATTCCATCAAAGACAAAGAATATAATGATGACGGGCTCGAACCTGACACGAAATACTGGTACGGTATTTCCGCTTATAACGGTGACGGCATAGAGACGGACGTTGTCGGCAAGGATTCAGGCAGTGCCGTCGGAATACTCACATCGGCCGATACCATACCGCCTGTCATCAGCGATGTAACGGTCGACGAAAAAACAGTTCTTGAGAGCGACCTTATAGCAACCAAGCCGACTATCAAAGCTACGATAACCGACAATGTCAGCGTAGACGCGGCATCTATCACTGTTGAGGCAATTTCTACATTCTCTCCGACTTCACTCCCGGCTGTCAGCTTCAACCCCGTCAGCGGGCTAATGACATTGACGCTGACAGACCCGATATCTGCCGGAGAGTTTACGTTAAAAATTACGGCAAAAGACGCGCCAGCCGGCAACTCTACTACGTTTACCAGAAAATTAAAAGTTTCGGACGGGACACTTTATATAGAAGGCAGCGCATTCAATTATCCGAATCCGTTCAATCCGCTGGCTGAGACCACCAAGCTTGGCTTTAACATAAGCAAAGATGCGACCGTAATCATCTACTTGTTCGATACTACGGGCAGGATAGCCGTAAAGAGAAGCTTCGTTGCCACAGCCGGATATAACGAGTTCATGTGGGACGGCAGAGATGACTACGGAGACATTGCGAGCAACGGTATCTACATGGCAAGGATCGTTGGCGACGGCAAGTTGATCGGCAGGGCAAAAATTTGGGTGATAAAGAAATGAAAAGACTGATTAAATATATATCATACATAATTATTGTGACAGCGATCCTGTCGCAGGCAATGCTTTTTGCGGCGACTTATTCTGCTATTGACCCGTCATATGTAGGCGTCGGCGCAAGGTCGCTCGGAATGGGGAAAACATATGTGGCGATCGCGGAAGATGCCGAATCCATCTTCATGAACCCTGCCGGGCTCGGAAGGATGAAAACTCCAAAACTCACAAGCATGTATTCAAGCCTTATGGGTGACGTAAGTTATGCGGTACTGGGCGGAACATATCCTCTTGAGGTTGGTTCTATAGGGCTTGGTTATGTCGGCTCACGGGTGGACAATATATGGGTGCTCGGAAGCAATGCGGCTTCGTCCACACATTATCCGACCCCGACTTCTATCGGAGGGTATTCAAACAACGTCCTGTTCTTATCTTACGGATTTCCTCTGGAAGTGATATCCGCCGATTACGGAAAGAACATATATCTCGGTGCTAATCTTAAATACTTTGACCAGACCGCTTCGGGAACAGACGATGCTTCTTCCGGTAACGGCAGGGGAGTGGACCTTGATCTCGGCATCCTTTACACTCCGAATTCTTGGCTTTCTTTCGGATTGAACCAGCAGAACATCCTTCCGGCGAACATGGGCGGAGCCATTACTTATAAAAGCGGTATTGAAGAAGGCATTCCGTCAACCACAAAGATCGGGACAAAGGTCAACCTTTTGGGCCGACAGGGAAAAGCTTTGATCGCTTCGCCGGTCAGGCTCAACCTTGCCGCGGACAGCGATCTTTACCTGCAGTCCGGCAAACCTGCCGTGATGAGATTTGGAGCTGAACTTTGGCCTATAGATATACTTGCCATAAGGATGGGACTCGACCAGGATCCTGTCCCGGGAACCGTCGGGATAACCGAAGGCAGAAATCTGACTTACGGTATCGGCCTCAGGCTAAAAGGGATAGAGTTTGATTATGCGTATCACCCGTACAGCGGCATACAGGAGAACGCGACGCATTACTTCTCGATATCATTTGTCGGGGACGATCCAAAAGAGGAGAAAAACCGCGAATATATAACTATAATCAAACCCAGGGACAAACTGATAACAAGAAGGGACTATGTAAAAGTTTCCGGTATCGTGCATCCGATCATCGATCAGATCCAGGTGAACGGTATCCCTGTCCCATTCGACACGGTCGACGGCAGCAAGACTTTCAGGACAAAAGTCCCTCTTGAAAAAGCAGGAAAGAGACTGGTGGTAGTCGAAGGTTACGACAAGAACGGAGTACTCCTCGAATCAAAAAGGATCAGGATAATCAGGCTTGCGACATTCAGTGATGTCACGGAAGATTTCTGGGCAGTAGAACCCATAGAATACACAGCGACCGCCGGAATTGCCGAAGGTTATCCGGACGGCACTTTTCAGCCTAACAGGATACTGAGCCGGGCCGAGCTGGCGACTTTGCTGGTCAGGACAAACGGGGTCGATATTAAGGAAACTATAGAAAAGAGAATATTTCCAGATCTTAATAAATCAGACTGGGCGACAAGATATGTTGATGCCGCGAACGAAATGGGCCTTGTTGTCGGTTATCCGGACAAGACCTTTAAACCCGATAAGAATATTAACAGAATGGAAGGCGTGACGGTCGCTTCCAGGTTTGACAGCCTTGATACTCCGCAAGTCACGGAAAAACCTTACAAGGATGTTTCTAAAAAAAGCTGGGCAGCCAATGACATTGATGCCGCCAAGCAAAAAGGTTTGATCGATAATAGTTCAATCAGATTCGAGCCGAAAAGAGGCCTGACAAGAGCGGAAGCCGTGGAAATCCTGTCAAAGACTGATTTCGGAACGGAAAAGATCGATTACCTTCTTGACTGGAATAAAGGTTACGGGAAAACAGCCGTCATAGAAGCAAAAAATTTAACTAAATACCTCGATAATGAATGATTCTTTTCTAATGTCTTTTTGCTGAATGCCGACCTGCTGGATGCTATAATTTAACCACTCGACACAAGAAAGATAAATCATGTATTTAATAATTGGGCTCGGCAATCCGGGAGATGATTATAAGGATACTCGGCATAACGTAGGGTTCGAGGTTGTCGAGACTTTCGCAAAAAACAACGGCATTAAGCTGTCGAGAAATTCATCTTTCATGGCAAGGGCCGGAAAAGGCAAGCTTGGCGAAGAAGACATCATTGCCTGCCTTCCGATGACATATATGAACAGGAGCGGAGAGTCCGTGGCCAAGATGGCCAAAAAAAACGACATACAAACGGGAAGCATCATCGTTGTGCACGACGAGTTTGATCTGGATATCGGGATCCTGAAGATTAAAAAGGGCGGCGGCAGCGCAGGGCATAACGGGGTAAGATCAGTTATTGATTCTCTGCATGACGACAGCTTTATAAGGATCAGGATAGGTATCGGCAAACCGGGGCATAAGAACAGGGGCGCGGACTTCGTACTGTCAAAGATGAACAGGCATCTTGCAAAGATACTTAAAGAAACTACGCAGCGGGCTTCCTGCTCGATCGAGGATATCATCGGCAAAGGTCTTTCGCACTCGATGAACGAATATAACAAGCCAGCGGCTTAGCAAATGGCGAACCTTTTTAAACTTACAGAATTTCTCTCCTCAAAGATCGACATCCAGCGTCTTCTAAAGGCCGGCGAGGTCTCCGGGCTCTTTGGGACGGCAAAGGCCGCGTTTCTGGCGGCTTTTTCAAACACGTCTTCTTATGACATCGTCTTTGCGGCAAAAAATGCGGATATCGCGGAACAGATATATTGCGAAGTAAAATTATTTGCCGAAGACGGAAAACAGCCGGTCTATTTTTTTTCCAACGATGACTTGCCGGAGAACCTGGCGGCGTTGTTTTCAATGTTATCAGGCGAGAAGTCGATCATCGTAACTACGCAGGACGCGCTGTTCAAAAAGACATACAAAAAAGACAGCCTTCTTGATGATACTGTCAGGATATCCAAGGCGGAAAGGATCGATACCGAATATCTCATCAAAAAACTTTCGGGCATAGGATATGAAAGGGTCTTTATGGTGGAGGACAGCGGCGAGTTCTCGGTAAGAGGAGGGATAATCGATGTCTTCTTGAAAGACCGGCGGGCAGTGAGGATAGAATTTTCCGACGACAAGGCAGCCTCGATAAGGGAGTTTGACACGGTCACCCAGAGGTCTATACGCTTGATAGAGAACATCGAGATCCTGCCGGTAAGAGAAAAAAAAGAAGAAGAATTCCATAAAAATATGAAAAATGACACCGTGATACTTATGGATGAAGCCGGAAGCGCAGATGCCAGGATAAAAAAACCCTCGGGGAAAACGGTCCTCGAATTAAATGCTTTTCCGAGGAATGAAGGGGCCTTCAACTTTGAATGCAGGTTTGCGTCCGAATATCGAACCGTTCATCGACGATCTTAAAGCCGGCAGGGAAGAGACTTTTATCATAAGCAAGCAGGACTCGCGCTTGAAGGAACTTTTTATTGATGCCGGGCTTTTAAAAGAAAGCATCAGGATCGTCCACGGCGAGATACCTCAGGGTTTTCATCTTCCAAAGGAAGGGATAGCCCTTTTTTCGGACAGGGAGATCTTCGGAGAGCATATACCAAGAAGACGGTTCAAAGTGCAGGCAGAAAAGGCCGTTCCGCAAAAGTTTTATGCCGATTACAGGAAAGGCGATGCGGTAGTACACAAGGATTACGGCATCGGCATATATGAGGGAATAGACAAACAGACCGTCGACAGCGTCTCATCCGATTATCTGTATTTAAGATTTGCAGGTGACGACCGTTTATATATACCGGTCCAGCAAATAAATCTTATTTCAAAATACAATGTGCCGGGCGATCATATTCCAAGATTGAACAGTTTGGGCGGGAGCGAATGGAGGCTTATAAAGCGCAGGGCGAAAAAGTCTATCCGTGACATGACAAAAGAACTTCTGGAAACATATTCTTCAAGAAAGTCCGGGAGCGGACATAGCTTTCCTCCAGACGATGCCTGGCAGGCAGAACTTGAAAGCTCTTTCCCGTATGAAGATACTCCGGACCAGACAGAAGCGGTCAGAGCGGTGAAAAAGGACATGGAATCCGATAAGCCGATGGACCGCCTGCTGTGCGCGGATGTGGGTTATGGCAAAACCGAAGTTGCCCTAAGAGCAGCGTTCAAAGCCGCCTCCTCTGGAAAGCAGGTCTGCTTCCTTTGCCCGACAACGATCCTTGCCCAGCAGCATTCCCGGCTGTTTCAGGCCCGTTTTGCCCCTTTCCCTTTCGCGGTGGAGGTCCTGTCCAGGTTCAAAAGCCATTCAGAGCAAAAAGAGCTTTTGAAAAAGACCGAGTCCGGCTCAATAGACGTGATCATCGGCACTCACCGGCTGCTGCAGAACGATGTTAAATTCAAAGACCTGGGGCTTCTGATAATAGATGAGGAGCAGAGGTTCGGCGTTGCGCACAAAGAAAAAATAAAAAGATTAAAGAAGAATGTCGATGTATTAAACCTTTCGGCGACTCCTATTCCAAGGACCCTTTATATGGCGGTTTCAGGCATCTGGGATATGAGCCTGATCACGACCCCTCCTCCCGGAAGGTCCATGATCGAGACCTGCGTGCTGCCCTGGAGAGCAAGCACCGTGAAACAAGCGATCGAAAAGGAAAAAGAAAGGGGCGGCCAGGTCTTTTATGTTTTTAACAGCGTGGAAAAGATCGGTGACACAGCGAAAAAACTCGGAAAAATACTTCCCTCAATCTCCGTGGCCGTCGCTCACGGCCGGATGAAGCCGGATGAGCTCGAGCGGATAATGATGGATTTTGTCGACGGGAAATATGACGTCCTTCTGTCAACGACGATCATCGAATCGGGGCTGGACATCCCCAATGTCAACACGATAATCATCGAAAATCCGGATAAATTCGGTCTTTCAACACTGTATCAGCTGCGCGGGAGGGTGGGCCGGTCAAACGTAAAGGCCTTTGCATACCTGCTTTACCGCGAAACCAGCGTCCTGACCGAAAGATCCCTGGAAAGGCTTCAGGCAATAAAATCATTTACCGCCCTGGGTTCCGGGTACAGGATCGCTATGAGGGACCTTGAGATAAGAGGTGCCGGGAATGTCCTGGGCAGCCAGCAGCACGGCCACATGCTTGCTATAGGCTCCGATCTTTATTGCGATCTGCTAAAAGAGGCCGCAGCGCATTTTAAAGGCGAAAAAACGCCGATCAAGCACACGACTTTAGTAGATCTAAAAATAAATGCTTTTATCCCGGATCATTTTATCGAGGATGAAGTCGAGCGCATAGCCGTCTACAAAAGGCTGAACCTTGCAGATAATTTCAAAGAGGTAAAAGACCTCGAAGACGAGCTTGTCGACAGGTTCGGGCACCTCCCGTTAGAAGCAGTGAACATGTTAGAAATTGTCAGGATAAAGATATCCGCTTCAAGCGCAGGGATAAAAAAAATCACTCAAAAAAACAATGATCTTATTATCGAACTGGGGAGCGAAAAACGTCTTATCGGCATCGCAGGGTCCTCGGAAAAAGAAATATTGTCACGGATAGAAAAATTTGTGAAAGAGTCGGATAGTCAAGTCAGTGTCTGAACGCTGTTGTGAGCCTGCCCGTTATGCGGGATCTGTTGAACGGGCTGGAGAACGGGTTCATAACGGCAGACTGCTCCGGTATAGTTGCGGATGTTGATCGCGGCAAAGGATCGTCGGCATCTTCCCGGACAGGCATTTTTCCGCTGTCGGATATTGTTGTCTGCATGTTAAAGATAAGATCGAGGATCTTTTTGTTGTTCAGGTCGATCGTGACGTTACCCTTGCTCGGTCTTATTGTTACCCGGTCCGATGAAGCGATCAAAGCTCCCCTTGAAAGCTTTTCCTTTGTAGATTGCGACACATAGACAAATACAAGTTTTTTTGATACTTCACAATTGACCAGGTTCCCGATCAGTATCTTAGGTTTTACGACGATGCTGGTGTGCCTTGCATTGACAGATATGTCGTTGCCAAAGTCCCTCCAGAACTCTTCAAGGCCTTTCTCAAGCTCGTTTTTCTCTTCAGGCTGGAACTCGAACTTCTCCCTCAAGTGCATGACATACCTGCCGCCTCCGGGAGGGACGATGTCTATCAGGATGTAATAAGCCTGCGAAGCCGAAAGCATCGGCACCATATCATCATCGGGCCTTTCTTTGACAGTCGCCGAGCCGGCAACTTTAGGACTGTTAGTTTTTTCTTTTCTTTTTTTCATTTCAAAATACGGGGGAGGAGGCGCGAACATCGGCATATTTTGCTGTGAAGAGTTCTTTAAGACAGCGCCGGAACTTTTTTGGGCCGCTCCCGAGCTCTCGTTCCGGCCGGTCAATTTAGATCTGCCCATCTGCGAAGCGTCATTAGATGTATTCTCGGCTGATCTGACGATCGCTCCAAAAAGTTCTTTTGACATCATGATCCTTCCGTTCTCGAATTGGACCGGAGATCCGTTTTTCCTGGCTTTGACTATTTCCGAGGCGATACTTATCAGCGTGGCGTTATCTTTGCCAAGAGATTTGACATCAAGCACTTCGCCGCCGGTGTTTACCAGATTAAGGATATTCAAAGCGTCTTCGACAGTGGAAATGCCCATAGGCCTTATTGCCCGTGTTGCGGCAGATGCGGGCGCGACAATATTGCCGGCATAATTATTCAGCATGATAGGATTAGCGTCGGACATATATTTATTCTCCTTTATATATATCGGTCCTCAGGAAACGAAACTTGCATCCGTTGTATAATATAGGAAGCTATAAGCAAAAAATGAAAAGATTTAAAGATCTGATAAAAATCATTGATAAGCTGCGCGGCAAAAACGGCTGCCCGTGGGATAAAAAACAGACACACAGGTCATTAAAGCCCTATGTCATCGAAGAAGCCTATGAGATGCTCCAGGCGATCGATAAAAAAGACGATAAAAAACTGTGCGATGAGCTCGGCGATCTGCTGCTGCAGGTAATCCTTCACAGCCGGATCGCCAAAGAAAGGAAAGCGTTTTCGGTTGAAGATGTCATCAAAGGCATCAACGAAAAAATGACAAGGCGTCACCCGCATGTTTTTGCAAAAAGAAAAGTGTCCGGCGTGGATGAGGTCTGGAAAAATTGGGAAGAGATAAAAAGCGATGAGGCCGAGTACAGATCCATCCTTGACAGCATACCCAAAGCGCTCCCCGCGCTTTACAGGGCCGAAAAAGCCCAGAAAAAGGCTGCACGCGTTGGATTTGACTGGGATGAAATTGCCGGCGCTTGGGACAAGGTAAGAGAGGAAATGGGAGAGATAAAAGAACTGTTAAGAAAAGATTCAAAGACCAAGGCACTGAAGTCGAGATTAGCTGAAGAGATCGGCGATCTTCTATTCGCGGTGGTGAACGTTTCAAGGAAAACGGGAATTAACGCGGAAGAAGCCCTGCACGATGCAGTCGTGAAATTTTCAGGGCGGTTCAGGTTCATCGAAAGGCATGCGAAGAAGAGCAGGATAAAACTAAGCAAAATGAACCTCGACGAGATGGAGTCTCTGTGGAAGAAAGCAAAGAAAAGCGGGCTATAGTATAATTAAAGCATAAAGACAATGAAAGATACATGGAAAAATTTTTTGATCTACGGTGTTATCGCGCTTATCGCGATAGGGCTCCTGTCTCCGTTTTTCGGTTCCATATCAAAGCAGTCAGAGATATCATTTTCACAGTTCCTCAATAAAGTCGATGCCGGCCAGGTAAAAGACATAACAATAGCCGGTGATGTCATCTCGGGGAAGACCGGAGACGGGAAGCTTTTTAAGACGCGGGCCTTCAATTATCCCAATCTTGTGCAGACGCTCCGAAATAAAAAGATCGATATCAGGGTCGAGCAGCCCGCGGAGTCCGGATGGCTGCTCAACTTCGTCATCCAGATAATACTCCCCCTGCTTTTCTTTGCAGCGCTCTGGTGGCTTTTGATACGGCAGGCGCAGTCAGCGAACACAACAGCCCTTTCTTTCGGAAGGTCGCGGGCAAAGCCGCTTGAATCAAATATCAAGGTCACATTTGCGGACGTAGCCGGGATCGAAGAGGCAAAAGAAGAGCTGAAAGAGATCGTGGAATTCTTGAAGACACCGCAAAAATTCAAGGAAATAGGTGCCAAAATACCCAAAGGGGTGCTTCTGATGGGGCCTCCCGGAACGGGCAAGACGCTTCTCGCAAGGGCGATCGCAGGCGAAGCAGAAGTCCCTTTCTTCTCGCTCTCAGGTTCGGATTTCGTTGAGATGTTCGTCGGTGTCGGCGCGTCCCGGGTGAGGGACCTTTTCACCCAGGCAAAGAAGAATTCTCCCTGCATAATCTTCATGGACGAGATCGACGCGGTAGGCCGCCACAGGGGTGCCGGGCTTGGAGGAGGCCATGATGAAAGGGAGCAGACGCTTAACCAGCTTCTTGTGGAGATGGACGGCTTCGATCCCAAGATCAATGTCATAGTGATCGCCGCGACCAACAGGCCGGACATCCTGGACCCCGCGCTTCTGCGGCCAGGCAGGTTTGACAGGCAGGTTGTCCTTGACAAGCCGGATATAAAAGGAAGAAAAGCGATACTGGAAGTGCACGCGCAAGGCAAAAAAATCGACAAAAGCGTAGACCTCGAAGTCCTTGCGAGAAGGACTTCAGGATTCACAGGTGCCGACCTCGAGAACCTTTTGAACGAAGCGGCGATCCTTGCCGCCAGGAGAAATAAAAAACAGATGACGATGCCGGAAGCCGAAGAAGCGATAGACAGGATCCTTGCCGGGCCGGCGAAAAGAAGCAAGGTCATAAGCGAAAAAGAAAAGGATATCGTGGCGCATCACGAAGTAGGCCACGCGCTCCTTGCAAAACTGCTGCCTCACGCGGACCCCGTTCACAAGATCTCTATCCTTCCGAGGGGCTTTGCTCTTGGTTATACATTACAGCTTCCGCTTGAAGACAAATATCTGATCACGAAAGAAGAAGTGCTGGAGCAGGTGATCGTCATGCTCGGGGGAAGGGTCGCGGAAGAACTGGTCTTCAGCGAGATGACATCGGGAGCCCATAACGACCTTGAACGGGCTACCGAGCTTGTCAGAAAAATGGTATGCGAATATGGCATGAGCTCCCTCGGCCCAAGGACTTATGGCAAGCCCAACAGGCAGGTGTTTTTGGGAAGGGACCTCGGGGAGCAGAAAGACTACAGCGACATGACCGCTGACGCCATCGACAAGGAGATAAACGGCATAATCAACGCCTGCCACGAAAAAGCAAAAAAACTTCTTATTAAGAACAGGGAAAAGCTGACTGCCATCGCAAAGGACCTGCGGGAAAAAGAGACCCTTGAAGGCGAGCACCTCGACAAATACTTTGTAGAGATAAAAAAGGAGACCGAGCCGGTCGAAGAAAAGATCAGGCCAGACCAGGGCATACTTTTCGCTTGAACCGCTAAACACATGGAAAAAATAATCGAATCAGTCCCCAATTTTTCTGTCGGGCAAAATATCGACTGTATCCAGCCGATCGTCAATTCGATCCGGTCAGCGGGTACGCGCATAAAAGTCGCGGACTATTCTTATGACACCGATCACGGAAGGCTGGTGGTTACCGTTTTTGGCGAGGGGGACGAGCTGTGCGAAGGGATATTCCAGGGGGTTAAAAAAGCGGTCCAGATCATAAATTTCAATGACCATAAAGGCGTGCACCCGTGCATGGGAGCGGTCGACGTGATCCCTTTCATCCCGATAAGAAAAGCCACGTTCAACGACTGCGTGAAGATACGCGACGAGATCTCGCGCAATATCGCGGACGAGCTCGGCATACCGGTCTATATATACGGCAATATCGCGCGTTTTCCCGAAAGAAAAGAACTGTCGGCAGTGCGCAAGGGCGGCCTGGAAGGCGTTGCAGAGAGAATATGCACACCTGAAGGCAAGCCGGATTTCGGCCCTGCAAAGCTGCATCCGACAGCGGGCGCGGTCGCTATCGGGGCAAGGGACATACTGATAGCGTTCAACGTGGATCTGGAAACGGATGATCTTCAGGCGGCAAAAGACATCGCCGAAAAGATCAGGGAAAAGAACGGCGGACTTCGCGGTGTGCGCGCGATAGGCGTCCCTTTGGAGAGCAAAAGCATCGTCCAGGTGGCAGTGAACATAGTGAATTATAAATCATCATCTATCAAACAGGTATTCGATGCGGTAAAGGCAGAAGCAATAAAAAAGGAAATAGCTGTCCTTGGGAGTGAGATCATCGGCCTCATCCCGAAAGACGCCACTTTTGCCGGGATGAAAGAATATCTGAAACTGGAGGAATGGAGTTCCTCCCGCATCATCGAAAACTATTTATGATGGAACTGTCCAAGACATACGACCAGACCAAAGTCGAAGGCAAATGGTACAAGATCTGGGAGGAAAGCGGTTTTTTCTCGCCGGACGGCCCCACGACCGCTCACCAGAACACTAATCTAGGGAAGTTTGTCATTGTTATACCTCCGCCCAACGTGACCGGTTCCTTGCATATGGGGCATGCCCTTGATAATACTCTCCAGGATATCCTCATAAGGTTCCGCAGGATGCAGGGTTATAAGACCCTATGGGTCCCAGGAACCGACCATGCCGGGATAGCGACGCAGAACGTCGTAGAAAAAGACCTGTCAAAAGAAAAGAAAAAGAAAGAGGACATAGGCAGGGAGGAGTTCGAGAAGAGAGTATGGAAATGGAAAGGCCTTTACGGCTCGACGATAACAAAACAGCTGAGAAGGCTCGGGGCTTCGTGTGACTGGAAAAGAGAGCGCTTCACGATGGACGAAGGCCTGTCCAAAGCCGTCAGGAAAGCGTTTGTGTCGTTATACAAAGAAGGCCTGATCTACCGCGGCAAAAGGATGGTCAACTGGTGCCCCAGGTGCAAAACAGCGATATCGGACATTGAAGTTGAGCATGAGACCAGGAAGGGTAAGCTCTGGTACATAAAATATAAAGTAGCCGGTAACCAGAAGCCGGCAGCCGGGACAAATGATTTCGTTGTTGTGGCGACGACAAGACCCGAGACTATGCTGGGTGATACTGCCGTTGCGGTCAACCCTGATGATGAGAGATATAAACATTTGACAGGCAAAAACTTGATCCTGCCTTTAGTGAACAGGATAATCCCGGTCATTGCAGATGAGTTTGTCGATCCGTCTTTCGGGACCGGCGCGGTAAAAGTCACTCCGGCACATGATCCGAATGACTTTGATATGGGTGCAAGACACAACTTGCCAAAGATCAATATCCTGACAAAAGACGCGAAGATAACACTCGAAGAGTTCAGCGCGGAAGAAAAAAAGGGAATAAACGGTATCGAGGGGCTTGAAAGGCAAAAAGCCAGGGAAGCGATAGTCAAAGCGCTTGAAGAGAACGGGTCCATTGAAAAGATCGAGGACTACGAGAATTCCGCGGGCAGCTGTTACCGGTGTAAGACGGTGATCGAACCGTCCCTTTCCGACCAATGGTTCGTGAAAGTAGCTTCTCTTGCCGAAAAAGCGATAGAGGCGGTCGAGCAGAAAAAAATTGAGTTTATCCCGTCACGCTGGTCAAAAGTATATACCGACTGGATGATGAACCTGAAGGATTGGTGCATATCACGGCAGATCTGGTGGGGCCACAGGATACCGGTATGGTACTGCGCCTGCGGGGAAGTGATCGTCAGCGAAGCGGACCCGGAAAAATGTCCGGCCTGCGGAGGGAAAAGCCTTTCCCAGGATGAAGATGTTCTTGACACATGGTTCTCGTCATCGCTCTGGCCGTTCTCGACCCTTGGCTGGCCGCAAAAGACAAAAGACCTTGAGACATATTATCCGACATCAGCCCTTATTACAGGATATGACATAATAACTTTCTGGGTCTCGAAGATGATAATGATGGGGCTTCATTTTATGGGGAGCGAGCCGTTTGGCAAAGTATTCATACACGGTCTTATCAGGGATATTTCCGGAAAAAAAATGAGCAAATCGCTCGGCAATGTGATCGACCCGATCGATGTGATCGAAAGGGTGGGGGCGGACGCGCTCCGTTTCGCCCTGACCTCTCTTGTGACATCCGGAGGGCAGGACCTCAAGCTTACCGAGGAGAAGATCACTGAAGGAAGGAACTTTGCCAATAAAATATGGAACGTGTCCCGTTTTGTCCTGATGCAGGGTGAGGCGGCCGATACTAAGTTCGATACCGGTCGGCTGACCGTTGCGGACAAATGGATCCTGTCCAGGTTCAACAGGACGATCGGCCAGACAACAAAGCTTCTTGAAGAATTCGAATTCGGCGAAGCGGCGAGAAGGTTGTATGAATTTATCTGGAGCGAATTTTGCGACTGGTTCGTGGAATTATCAAAACAAAGCATTTACGATCAAAGTCCGAACAAGGAAAACACTTTAAAAGTCCTAAAGACCGTTCTTTTGGGGACGGTAAAATTGCTTCATCCGTTCATGCCGTTCGAGACTGAAGAAATATTTTCAATAATCGGCGGCGGAAAGACCATAATGCTTTCTGATTGGCCAGATAGCAACCCGTCTTTGATCGATGAAAAAACAGAGGCCAAGGTCGCCCTCATGATAGAGATCATCCGCTCTATCAGGAACATCAGGGCCGAGATGAACGTCCCCCCTAACAAAGAAATATCCGCGATAATATCTGCGGGAGGCCAAAAAGATGTCGTGCGTGAATTGCTCCCATACATGATCAGTCTGGCGAAGGCAAGCAAGATCGAAGTCCTTGATAGGCTGCGCGAAAAACCTGAGCAAAGCGCTTCGGCCGTTGTGTCTAATATCGAGATCTATGTGCCGCTGGAAGGCCTGATAGATTTTGAAAAAGAAAAAGAAAGGCTTCAAAAACACCTGGATGAAATGGACGCATTGATAAGCCGCACAAAAGAAAAACTCGAAAATAAGGATTTTACCGGACGTGCTAAGCCGGAATTGGTCGATGCGGAAAAAGAAAAATTAAAAGAATATCAAAATAAAAAGACGATCCTCGAAGAGCGGATAAAAACCCTGAAATAGACTATTCAACAACCCTGAAAATTCTCTTTATCCCCCTGGCTTTTCCCGTAGATTCATCAATATCCAGGACCACGGCATTGAAAACGTTCGGCCCTTCTTTTGCCACCTCGAACCTTTTCGGCAGCTGGGTCAAAAACCGTTCGATTATCGCAGTAGTATCAACGCCGATAACAGAATTATTCGGACCTACCATCCCCGCGTCAGTGATATAGGCCGTTCCGTTCGGAAGAATCCTTTCGTCGGCTGTCTGGACATGCGTGTGCGTCCCGATCACCGCGCTCACCCTTCCGTCAAGATACCACCCCAAAGCCTGTTTTTCCGAAGTCGCTTCTCCGTGCACATCGACGATGATGATCTTTGTCTGCCCTTTAAGTTCATCGATTATCCTGTCGACCGCCCTGAACGGGCAATCGAGCTCTTTCATGAATACACGTCCCAGAAGATTTATCACGCCAATCCCACGATAGATGATCCTGCCATTTCCTGGAGTGCCGGGCGGATAGTTTGCGGGCCGGACGATATTGCGGCATTCTGATATTTCTCTGGTGAAATCCTTGTTATGCCAGGCATGGTTGCCCAAAGTGACGATCTCAATACCGGAATCGATAAGTTCCTGATATTTTTTCGCATTGATACCCATGCCCCCGGCGGCGTTCTCTCCGTTGGCGATGATCAGGTCCGCAGAGAATTCCTCCTTCAAAGAAGGCAGGAGCTTTTTTACTGTCTCCCTTCCGGGTTTCCCGATGATATCGCCGATAAATAAAATCTTTGTCATTATCCTATTTTGCCACTTCCGTGTTCCTCGTCTCCCTTATCACCGTCACCTTTATCTCGCCGGGATACTCGAGTTCCTGTTCGATCTTCCTTGCTATGTCATAGGCGAGCTTGGCCGAGGTCGTATCGTCGATCTTATCGGGTTTTACCACCACCCTGACTTCCCTTCCGGCCTGTATGGCGTAGGTCTTTTCAACGCCTTCAAAGGAGTTCGCGGTCGATTCAAGTTTTTCAAGGCGCTTGATATAAGCTTCAAGCGTATCGCGCCTGGCTCCGGGCCTGCCGGCGGATATCGTATCCGCCACCTGGACGATCACGGCTTCTATTGTCCTGGGTTCTTCATCGTTATGGTGGGCCATGATGGCATGTACGATCTCGGGGGATTCTCCGGCCTTTTGCGCGAACATGGCGCCGAGTTTAGGATGTGTCCCTTCGATCTCCTGATCTATGGCTTTTCCTATATCGTGAAGAAGCGCGGCCCTTTTTGCCAGCCTGATGTTAACCCCGAGCTCCGCGGCTATCATGCCGGAGAGCTTTGCCATCTCTATGGAATGTGTCAGGACGTTCTGCCCGTAGCTTGTCCTGAACCTCAGGCGGCCGAGGAGCTGTATGAGCACCGGAGGAAGGTTGTGCACGTCGCATTCAAGTGCGGCGCGCTCGCCGTATTCCCACATAGCGACTTTAAGTTCCTGCTTGGATTTTTCGTACATTTCTTCGACCCTGGCAGGATGGATCCTTCCGTCCACGATCAGTTTTTCAAGCGTCAGCTTGGCGGTCTCCCTTCTGAGCGGGTCAAAGCTGGAAAGGATCACGGCGCCGGGAGTATCATCGACTATCAGGTCTACTCCGGAAGCCTGTTCGAAAGCCCTTATATTGCGGCCTTCTTTTCCGATTATCCTGCCTTTGAGATCATCGCTCGGCAGCTCGACGACCGTGACCGTCGTCTCTACGACGTGGTCCACGGCGCACCTTTGAATGGCGGTCGTGAGTATCTCCCTTGCTTTTCTGTCGGCTTCTTTTTTTACCTGTTCTTCGCGGTTCTTAATAAGGATCGACGCTTCTTTTTCTATATCTTTTTCAAGATTTTGGAGAAGTATCCTTTTGCCTTCGTCCTTCGAAAGGCCCGCGACCCTTTCGAGTTCCACCACGTTCTTATTCAGGGCGTTTTGCAGCTCTTCCCTTATCTTTGCGACCTCTTCGGTCCGGGCCTTTACCGCGGTCTCGTTCTTTTCTATCTGCTGCTCTTTCTGGTCAAGATGCTCTTCTTTCTGCATCAGCCTTTTTTCAAAAGAAAGAAGCTCGGATTTTCGTTCCTTGCTCTCCTTCTCAAATTCCGATCTCATGCGGAGAGCCTCGTCCTTTGCCTCTATGATGGCTTCCTTTCTTTTTGTGTCAGCCTCCCTTTTCGCGTCCTCAAGTATCTTTTTCGCGCTCTCTTCGGCTATCCTCACCTTTTGTTCGGCAAGCTGCCTGCGCAGGACAAGATACGCGATGCCAAAGCCGAATAATACAACAGCCGCCAGTATCGTATAAACAAGTGCCATAAAACTCATGTTAATTCCCTCCTGCTACATTTATCAGAACAATATCCGGATCAGTTATATTTCCTTTTTTTTGCGTCTTCTTTCGCGATCTCTTTTACCGCCGGTTTTGCTCCGGGATGCTGCGAAGCGATGATCTTCCTGACAGCGACCTCGACCTTGGAATAGATGTCCTTATGTTCCTTTAAGAACTGCTTTGAATTGTCCCAGCCCTGGCCAAGTTTTTCGTCGCCGAAAAGGAACCACGCCCCGCTTTTCTGCGTGATCCCGAAGGTCGTCGCGAGGTCAAGAAGGTCTCCTTCCCTGCTGATGCCTTCCCCGTGCGTGAGGACGAACGAAGCTTCTTTGAACGGGGGAGCGACCTTGTTCTTCACGACCTTTACCCTTACTCTGGTCCCTATGATCTTATCCCCGTCCTTTATCTTTTCGGTAGGCCTTACATCGAGACGCACGGAACAGTAAAATTTTAACGCTCTCCCTCCGGGCGTCACTTCCGGATTTCCGAACATGATGCCGATCTTTTCCCTCAACTGGTTGATGAAGATGACAACGGTCTTTGATTTGCTGATGACGGCCGTCAGCTTTCTGAGCGCCTTGGACATCAGACGTGCCTGCAGGCCTATCTGCGATTCGCCCATCTCCCCCTCGATCTCGGCTTTCGGCACCAGAGCCGCTACTGAGTCGATGACAATAATGTCTACCGCTCCGCTCCTGACAAGGGTCTCGCAGATCTCGAGCGCCTGTTCACCGTAATCCGGCTGGGATATCAATAGATTGTCGATGTCGACCCCCAGCTTTTTTGCATAGATCGGGTCAAGCGCATGTTCCGCATCGATGAATGCCGCTATTCCCCCTTTTTTCTGCGCCGCGCCGATCGCCTGGAGCGATACGGTCGTCTTTCCTCCGGCTTCCGGCCCGTATATCTCTACGATCCTTCCCCTCGGGAAGCCTCCCACTCCCAGGGCGGAATCAAGGGAAATTATCCCCGTTGAGATCGATTCCACCGTGAACCTTGAGGAATCACCCATCTTCATGATCGCCCCTTTTCCATAACTCTTCTCTATCTGTGAGATCGCCATCCCGAGCGCTTTTTCTTTCTCATCTTGAACCATAAACATTTCTCCTTTCATTTTTTGATTTACGGCATTTTTTATCCGTAATCAGTCAATAATGAGCAATCAGCCCGCCAACCCTACTTTCCTGTCGAAAAATCCTACACTCTTCATTGCCCGATATCCTGGCCGCTCAGGTGCAGCCACAAAAGCCCCAGCGCTCCCTGCGCCGCTTTCTGCCTTATATCGGCCCTGCTCCCGCTCAAATTCAATTCTTTGCAGATACTGCCTTTTTCGGACGACAGCGCGACAAATGTAAGCCCTATCGGTTTTGGCGGGGAGACGGTCGCCGGACCTGCTACTCCGGTGGCCGACAGCCCTATGTGCGTCTTGTATTTCTTCCTAATATTTTCTGCAAGCAACAGCGCCACTTCCCTGCTTACCGGGCCCTCTTTTACTATCAGTGAAGGAGGGACCGCAAGGTCCATGACCTTTACTCTGTTCGTGTAGCAGACTATGCCGCCGACAAAGTATTCCGACGCTCCCGAAGCAGAGGACAATCTCTCGCTGATAAGACCTCCGGTCAGGGATTCGGCTACCGAGATCGTCAGCTTTTCTTTTGTCAGCGTGTCAGCTATCTCCTGATCGGTGGTCTTTCCGATCGCGCTCATCATCTTGCTGAAAAAATCTTCCAGCTGGTTCTGTCCGCTGTCCATATCAAGCTCCGCTCAGGTCCGCTTGCCTGAAATAATCAAATCCGGACACGACACAAAGTATTAAAGATATCAAAAATAAAAGCATTGCGGCAGGCCAGTCAAGGATCAGGAAAACGATCGCGGTCATCTGCAAGGCCGTCTTCCATTTTCCCGTGTCTCCCGCGGGGATTATCTCACCCTTCTTTGCCGCCCATACCCTGAGCCCCATCACAGCAAAGTCCCGCATGACAATTATCAGGACTACCCAGGACCAGAGTTTCCCCATCTGCACGAATCCCATGAACGCGGCATAGACAAGCATTTTGTCGGCGATAGGGTCTATAAGCTTGCCAAGTTCGGTGACCTGTCCGTATTTTCTCGCGACAAAACCGTCAAGGGCATCAGTTGAGGCAAGGGCGATAAAAAGCCCCGCGGCTATCCATTTGCTTAAAGGAAGCGACGTCGACAGCAGAAAGTAAATGAAGAGGGGGATTAAAAGGACCCTGACCAGCGTTATCCGGTTAGCCTGAGTCACGCCTAAAACCGGCCGGATCATGACCAAAGGCCTTTTTTCCGGGCGATGACAGGTTCTTCTTTTTCGGTGAAAAAGAAAAATCTTCAAAAAGTCTTGTTAACATCACTGAAAAAATCTCCTTTGGGTCCGGATTAATTACTCTGATTGACATCTTAATATATAATGCCTTCCCCCTTGTCGTCCTTCAGGCGTTCAAAAAGATATCAAGTGTAGATGGCAGGTTCTTGACCCGCCAGTACTTTTATTACATCAATTATAGCATCTTTGGATATGGTCAGGTCAAGTGGCGGTACCGGCAGGAAAAGATCACCTGTAATTCACGAATTGAAGCTCGATATCAAGATTTGCCTTACGCAGCATCTGGATGACAAGCTGAAGGTCGTCTTTGTTCTTGCCGGAAACCCTTATCTGATCGGCCTGGATCTGGGACTGGACCTTTATTTTTGCGTCTTTTATCATCTTTATTATCTCTTTTGACTTTTCCTGCTGGATGCCGGTCTTTATCTTTACGGGCTGCTTCACCGTCCCGCCGAGAGCGCTTTCGACCTTGCCGAAATCAAAGAACTTAGGCGAAATCCCTCTTTTAGAGATCTTTGTATGAAAAATATCAATGACATTCTTAAGCTTGAATTCATCTTCCGATGCAAAAACAAGATCATCTCCTTCTTTTGTCACCTCGCTGGTGCTTCCTTTGAAATCAAATCTCTGCCTGATCTCGTTCATCACCTGGTGAAGGGCGTTGTCGAGCTCCGGCAGGTTGACCTTTGAGACGATGTCGAAAGAAGCGTCTTTGCTCATGGGAGAATTATAACATGTGAAACTTCCGGAATATCTGTTCGATACATATATAGATGAAAAAAAACCTCTTTGGAGGAGTCGAGGACAAGGGCAATAATATTGACAATATCTAAAGGTGAAAAACGATGGCAATAATCAGGAGGATCGCAGGTCAAGTAATGACAGTAGGCAGGCTGATGTTGTCGCGGCCTGGCCAACCTGTCGGCCGAACGGTGCCCCCTGGTATAGACATTCAAAAGTTCATGGAAGGCCACAATTTCATTGATGTCCCCGGAATGCTTTTTAGAATAATGAAAAGCGAGCTCACCATCTTGCAATTTAAAGCATTCGTCGATATCTCAGGATGCGAAATTACAGGCCATAACGCTGGAGCTTTAAAAAAAGTTCTTGACGCAGCAGAACAAAACAGAACAGCAACATTTTTGAGCCTGAATGACGGCAGGGCATATGCTGAATGGTTAAGCAAAATGACCGAAAGAAGATTTAGGGTCCCGACCGAACAAGAATGGTCAGATGCCACGATGCGAGTCAGAGATAAACTATCCGGAGACAATTGGGAGTGGACGGACACTCCTTTTATAGGAAACTACTTCTTTATTCGCTGCCGAGGCTACGAAAACCGCGGCAACCACCATGAAGAAGTCCGCTACAACCCCTACTCGGTCCGACTTATCGAAGAAGTTAAATAATGAAATTCCCCATATTTCTGTTCGATATGTATTCGGATGAAAATGCCACCCTAGTTTAATCGGATGAGGACTGGGCAAAAATATCGAAAGGAGAAAAATGATGATGAAAATCGGAAGCGCTGCGGAAGTCCGGACAAGAAGTAGCATGCTGGGATTGTCGCGGCCAGACCAACCTATCAGCCGAAAGTGGGCTCATGGTGTAAACTTCAGAAAGTTCATAGAAAGCCATCGGTTCACAAAAGTTCCCGGAATGCCTTTTAGAATGATGAAAGACGAGCTCACAACAGATCAGCTCAAACAATTTGTTAGAAGCGCACAATACGAAATTATTGGCAATAACGCGGGACTTTTACAGGATATTCTTGCCAGGGCAAGTCAAAGAGAAATGGCGGGACATTTAAGCCTGAATGACGGCCGGGCATATTCTAAATGGTTAAGCGAGATTACAGGGAGAAGATTTAGGGTCCCGACCAGTGAAGAATGGTTCGATGCTGTTACAAAAGTCAAATGCAAACTATCCGGAAGAAATTGGGAATGGACAACAAGTATTTATTTCGGCAATTATTTTTATCTTTGTCAACTTGGAGTAACTGGCCGCCGCAGTTTCCCTCCGGGGGATCGAGGCGACGAATACACGGTCCGGCTTATCGAGGATTTGAGATAACTGCATTTTTCTTTACCCTCACACCAACTTTCTCCTTCAGGGAGAGGGAAGGATAAAGGCCGCCGCTTAAAAAATGTTATAATCTATTAGAAAGGTGTTTCTATGCCAATTGTTGTCCAAAAATACGGCGGAACTTCAGTAGGGTCCGCCGAAAAGATAAAGAATGTTGCCAAGCGGGTCGTCAAGACAAAAAAAGCCGGCAATGATGTAGTAGTCATCGTTTCTGCGATGGGACATACGACAGACGAGTTGATATCGCTTTTAAAACAAATCACAAGCGACCCTGATCCGAGAGAGTATGACATGCTCATTTCAACTGGAGAACAGGTGTCCGCTGCCCTGCTCGCATCGGCGATAATAGAATTAGGAGAAAAGGCAATATCGCTTACAGGCGGACAGGCCGGTGTCATTACTGAAGATATCCCGTCAAAAGCCAGGATCAAGGACGTAAAATTCCAGAGGCTTAAAAAAGAGATCGCGGAAGGGAAAATTGTTGTTGTCACAGGTTTCCAGGGCGTGGATAGCAAAGGCGACATTACGACGATCGGCAGGGGAGGTTCCGACACGTCTGCGGTCGTAATAGCTGCCGCGTTAAAAGCGGATGTCTGCGAGATTTACACTGATGTTGATGGGATCTATACTGCGGACCCGAGGATCGTGCCCGATGCGAAAAAGCTTGACAGGATAGCCCATGAAGAGATACTGGAGCTTGCTTCAGCAGGTGCAGGGGTGATGCATCCCAGGTCTGTCGAGTGCGGAAAGATCTACGGCATAAATATTCATGTCCGCTCAAGCCTGAACGAGAACGAAGGAACGATGATAACAACGCTGTCACCTAAGGAGGTCAAAGAAATGGAGAAAAGAGGACTGGTAACAGGAGTCGCCCATGATGAAAATGTGGCAAAGATCGGCGTGCTTCAGGTGCCTGACAAGCCGGGTATCGCTTCAAAAATATTTACCGCTCTCGCAGAAAGCAACATCAGCGTCGACATGATAATACAGAGCATCCACGGCGGTAATGTGGCCGACATGGCCTTTACTGTCGCGCACAGCGACCTCAAGAAAGCCCTCGAAGTCGTAAACGGCGTGGCGAAAAAGATAGGCGCGAAAGAAGTAGTGTCCGATGACAGCGTTGCCAAAATATCCCTGGTCGGGATTGGAATGGTTGGAGCTCCCGGTGTCGCGGCGAAGATGTTCGAATCTCTTGCGAAAAACGACATTAATATCCAGATGATAAGCACTTCGGAGATCAGGATATCGTGCGTGGTCGACGAGAAACTGGCGAAAAAGGCGGTACAAGTCCTTCACGAAGCGTTCGAACTGTCTAAATAAGAAATTCAGCTGTTATCAGTTGTTAGTTATCGGTCATTAGTCGAAACGGGGTGTAGCGCAGCTTGGTAGCGTGCACGGTTCGGGACCGTGAGGCCGTGGGTTCAAATCCCACCACCCCGATTTTGATATTCATAGCTTGGTAGCGCGCCCCGATCGGATCGGGGAGGTCGTGGGTTCCCCGCCGGAGGCGGGTCCGCCTTTGGCGGAAAATCCCGCCGTCCCGATTTTTTAAGCAAGCTTATTATTCCAGATCTTTTCCCGCTTTACTTTCCTGACCTTCTTGTTCCGAGCCTGCAAGCTTTGCGGCCATGACATTTGCTATATTTCCGACAGTTTGTGCGCCAGCTATCTGATCGTCTCGTAGCTCGAGTTTTACCGCAAGTCTGGTAATGTCTAAAGGATCAGCTCCAAGTCCCGCGGCAGTCGATGTTTCTAGTACGGAAGCCTTCTGTTTTGTGAGCACTTTGGCAACTTCTGTCGTTGCTTTTTCAAGGCAGACCTGACGCAGGACCGTCATTGCCTGTCCGGCTGCCCCGAGCTCTACCAGTTTCCTCATGAACTCGTTAACAAGCGTGACCCTCCAGGGAACACCGATATGTGCCCTGAAATCATCAGTGCCTTTCTTGAGGATATACGAGTCCATCACCTGCCTCATGGCAAGGACACCTTCGGCCTGCGCAAGCCTGAATATCGTATCAAGATTTAGTTTTGCGACCCTTCCTTCTTTCACGGCGCGCACCTGAAATTCTATCGGCGTGCCGGACGGGTTCTTATCGTAGGGTTTTCCGATCAGCCGCGCTATTTCATCCGCGAAAGGTGATCTGTCAGACCCGCCGTGGAAAACCAGCGGAACATGCTTGAATCCGGCCGCGTCAAGCTTTTCTCTGATCCTGCATACATGTTCAATATCAATGAACGCTTTTCCCGCGAACTTTTGCGCGCCATGTGAATTTCCTATTGAGATCGCAAGGACATCAGCTCCCGTTTTTCCGACAAAGTCGACTGCCTGTTCCGGATCGGTCATGTATCCCAGTCTTTCCGCGGATGCCATGGCCGAAAGATCGCCGAACGACCCTTCTTTTCCTCCAAGCTCCAATTCGATGGCGACACCTTTAGCGTGCGCCATTTTTGCCATTTCTGTAGAGAGGCGGAGGTTGTCCTGGTATGAGACCTTCTTTTTACCGGTTTCGGAAGGATCATACATTACTGAAGTAAATCCCGCGTTAAGAGCTTCTATTACCGCATCCCATGTCCCGTGGTCAAGGTGGCAAGCGTACGGGAAACCGAGTCCGGCTACGATCGCTTTTAGAGGCTCAAGCCGTGTGATAAAACTGGGGACGACGGCGCCGCCGTTATACTTGAAAGATCCGGGAGACCATTCAAATATTATCGGCGATCTTGTCAAAGCAGCCGCAACGACCCCTGCCTCGAGCATTTCCATATTGTTGACATTGCAGGCAGGTATGCAGAAGCCGTTTGCCATTGCTATCTTCAGCATCGTATCAAGGCCGACCATTGTGGGCGAATCAAATGACATGCTGTTGCCGGAAACCTTGATGAATCTGTCTATGGAGTGAGCGAACACGCCGCCTTTTGCTTTTTTAAATTCCGGGGCATCTGAACTAGGGCCTTTCAGCAGTTCGATCATATTTAAAACCCCTTCAAGCTGCTCGCAAAAGGGTTTATCACCGGCTACTAACCCTCTGTCGCGTTGTATCAGTCCGGCGGCCATTATTGAGTAGATATTATGGCTTGCGAGGTTAGATAAAGGACCTGCGTCTGTTCTCGGAGAGACAAGACCCAAGGTTTTAACCATCTCAACGGCGCAATGAGAATGAACATTATAAGACGGTGAAGAGGCGACAGCCGTGAAATGTTCGTCGCCCAATGGGTATGCCCCAAGCCTTCCGGACAATAAGCTTAAAGATTCTCTTATCGAGTTTACGGTCCCGCTATCAAACGAACCTTTTATTGTCTCACGAAATGACCCATATGAAATTCCGATGCTTTGGACATGGCCTGTTCTTACCGGCATATTAAGTACCTCCTGTAATGTTTTTCCTGACATATCTATCTCGACAGGTTTTTTGTGAAATTTCACCCATATTTCGAGGTGCCGAAATTGTAATAGACCACCTGAAAATGGTATAATATACATACACAAAAACAGACCGGCCCTATTTTTGAACTCATTTTTTGGGAGCAAGCACCAAGCAAAAGCCCAAAATAAAAACCCTTAAAAAATGCAAAAAGAATATTTTACTTTTATACTTATCCCGCATTCATCTAACAAGCCTACGATATCGCTTAAAGTTCCGCGCTGGCTGGTGCATGTTGTAATGTTCGTGTTTGTTACTTCTGTCGTCGTACTTGTTTCTTCACTGGTCTATTCCTCACATGTGACCAGAAAGATCGTCTCTTATGAAGACTTTAAATCCAAAGCAGCGGGACAAAGCAAAGAGGTCGATAAATACTCAAAAAAAACGGATGACCTGGCCCTTTCATTGCGCGAAATTGACGAAAAACAAAACCAGATCAGGAAATTACTGGGCCTGCAGGAGCGGCCAAGCAAGATAAGCCTGATAAAGGATGAAAACGCTGTCAATAGAGATATCGGCCATAAACTAAATTTTCTGGAAAAGAACGTGAAAGAAAGCAGCAATAATATAAAAGAGCTTGAATCGCTGATCACTGAATTCAGAAAAAGATTTGCGAACACGCCTTCGATATGGCCGGCATACGGGAAAATAGTCTCAAAATTCGGCTACAGAGTATTTCCCTGGCCCAGTTTTCACAGCGGTGTCGATATTGATGCGCACTACGGTGATGCAGTAAGGTCCTCTGCTGATGGTGTCGTGAGCTATGCGGGATGGAGGTCTGGATACGGCAGAACCGTTGTGATAGATCACCATTTCGGGATCGAGACTTTATACGGGCACCTGTCATCTTTTATAGTTACAGACGGGCAAAAGGTAAAAAAAGGCCAGAAGATCGCATATGTCGGGATGACGGGATCTGCCACCGGTCCGCATCTGCACTATGAAGTAATAAGGAACGGTGCTAAAATTAACCCCATAGCATATCTTAACTTAAGCATTATAAACGCGAATATTGGAAGGTGAAAAATGGGCATGTTTGACGCAAAGCAGGGAGCAGGACAAGGGATGATAGGTTCGATAATCGGGGAAGACACAACAGTAAAAGGCGAGATCAAGACTACCGGCTCGTTCAGGCTGGACGGGACGCTGGAAGGAAATGTGAATAGTGCCGCCGAGGTCTATATTTCGGCGAAGGGGACCGTCCATGGGAACGTCGAAGGAAAGAACGTAATAGTGGCAGGCCAGGTAAAAGGCAATGTCGCTTCCAAGGAAAGCGTCGAGATAAAAAAGAACGGCAAAATATTCGGGGATATATCCGGCAACCGGCTCTCGGTCGACGAGGGCGCTTCGTACAGGGGTAAAGTGACGATGGGAGAAGTGAAAGAATTTGCCGGCGAAGAAATAAAGGAAGACACGTTCTCGGATAAGGTCAAAGAGATCATAGGCCTTTAAAAAATGGCATCGCTCTTTGTCTGCGCCACTCCTATCGGCAACCTTGAGGACTCATCACTCCGCCTGATAAGGACGCTCAAAGAAGCAGACCTGATCGCGGCGGAGGACACAAGACAGACAAAAAAGCTCCTTGAACATTTTGAGATCAGGACAAAGACGACCTCATATCACAAGTTCAACATAAAAGAAAAATCCAAATATTTGATCGGCCAGCTTCTTGACGGGAAGAATGTTGCACTGGTCAGCGATGCGGGCATGCCCGGGATATCCGACCCAGGAGAAGAGCTTATAAAGGAAGCTATAGATAACAATATCCAGGTCGTTGTCATCCCGGGCCCGTCCGCTATCATCAACGCGCTGGCTGGGTCAGGGCTGAGCACAAAAAGGTTCGTTTTTGAAGGGTTCCTCCCGAGCGAGGGAAAAGGCAGGAGAAGAATATTACGAAAACTGGTCGATGAAGAAAGAACGGTAATTATTTACGAATCCCCGCACAGGCTTTTGAAAACACTTAAAGACATCAAGGATATTTTGGGGGACAGAAATATCTGCATTGCCAGAGAACTTACCAAAAAATTTGAGGAAATATTCAGGGGAACGGTTGAAGAGGCAACGGAGCATTTTTCAAGCAAAGAAATACTCGGAGAAATTACGATCGTGATAGCAGGTGCAACCTCTTGACATCATTTGAGCCTCCCGTGCTACAATCTTTTTGCGTACAGGAAAAGGGAATCGTGTTTGAATCACGAACGCTCCCGGCGCTGTATACGGGGACGAACCTGCTGATACCACTGTCCATCGAAAAGTCCAGGACGGGAAGGAGCAGGGGAGGACGATCCGTAAGTCAGAAGACCTTGCCTGTATAGTATTAGCACTCCCATCCTCGCGGAATGGGAAAAAGGAGTGTAAGATGAAAAAGGCGATCTGCTTATTGTTCCTGCCTCTGTTTTTTGCCCCGGTCCTCGCAGCCGATGCCCCTGTATTTTACGGAGACAAGGTCGTTGTGACCGCTCAGAAAAGGCCTCTTCTTTTGAGCAGGACGTTCGAGAATGTGACGGTCATCTCTTCAAGGGAGATCGAAGCCTCGGGCTCGCTTACAGTTTCCGACGCGCTCAAAAGGTCCAGCATAGTATATGTAAAGAACAACGGAGGCCTGGGAGGAGTATCCACGATCAAACTGAAAAGCGCTTCGTCGGAACAGATCCTAGTGCTTCTTGACGGCGTCAGGTTGAATTCCTCGCTTCTCGGCATGACCGACCTGAACGATATTCCGGCCTCGTACATAGACAGGATCGAGGTAGTCGCGGAGCCGATCTCATCCATCTACGGGTCTGATGCGATGGGCGGCGTGATAAACATAATCACAAAGAAGGAAGAGAAAAACCCTGTTTCAGTTTCTATTGCCGGAGGAAGCTTTGGCGAACTTGATTCCAGAATTTCTTTTTCAGGAAAGATGGGGAAAGCGACAGGATATGCGTCTTTAGGATATTTAAAGACCGACGGTTTCAGGACTAACAGCGACTATAAAGGACAGGACCTTTTAGTCAACATCAACATAGCGGATGCGTTAGATATTAAATACACGACAAAAACATCGGACAGAGGCAATCCCGGGGTCCCGACATCCGATACCGATCCGACATCATCTTCTACCCCGAATGACAGGCAGAGCGACCTGACATCTACCGTGAACATCACATTTGATCCTGTCAAAAAAGGACCCTTTGTGCCGAAGCTCATCCTGTCGCAGAGCGAATCGGACGAAAGAGTGCATTATGAAGACTGGTTTGTCAGCGGACTTTTTTATGATGACAGGTATTTCAGCCGGGTCACCCAGGCAGAGCTTTTATCGGTAATAAAAACAAGCCGGCATTCTTCCGTGACCGCAGGGGTAGAGATGAAAAGGAATTACGGGGAAAGCGCCCTCGCAGATACCCATGCCATAGATAATGCCGCCGCGTATTTTAACGCGGATATCGGAGAAGACCTCCCGGCGAGCCTGGGGATCTCGGCAAGATATGATTCAAACTCTTCGTTCGGCCAGACATTCAACCCAAAGCTCAGCGTCATGGCAAACCTCGGGGCGGGGACGGTAGTAAGGACAACGATCGGCCAGGCGTTCCGCGCCCCGACGATAAACGAGCTTTACTGGAACGATCCGTCTTTCTTTACATTCGGAAATCCAAATTTAAAACCGGAGACGTCAAGGGCGGTCAATATCGGAATAGAAAAAGAAATAAAAGGTTTTTCGGCCAAGCTCAATTACTATTCCACAAAAATATCGGATATGATCAGATGGTCGCAGACAGGGCTTTTCAGCTGGTCTCCGGTGAATATTGACAGGGCAAAGATAGAGGGCTGGCAGCTGGACATGGAAAAGGAAATCACAGACAATACATTTATTTTCGGCAGTTATGTCAATGAGCTTGATATTAACGATGTGACTTCCAATATACTGACATACAGTCCGAGACAGAGGATAAATCTGGGCTTTTCAATAAAAGGCGGGGAGCTTTATTACTCCGCTAATTACAGGTATGTCTCAAGCGTGTTCACTGATACTCTTAATACAAGCGCTTTAAACCCATACCAGGTTGTGGATGTCGGGATTATGGAAAAGATATGGGCTGCAGAAGTATCCCTTAATGTCAGCAATGTCTTTAATACCACATATTTTGAGTCTGTGGGCACAAGCCCCGTGGACTGGAAGGAGAGAGGCTATCCGATGCCCGGCAGGACAATACGATTAGGGGTGCGGATCTAACAGGGGAATAGAGGATTTTAGTTGACCCGAAAAATATTGTAGAGTAAAATATAAAAGGAGGAAACAAAATGTTATACAAAGAAAGACTGACCGGGATGAGACTGTCGAGGATCCCCGAAGTCGACCTGTCCGTAGTAATAGCGATGTTCCTGCTGATCACTTTCGCGTGGGGAGTGGCAAAGCTGGAAAGCTCTTTCGTGAAAGTCGAGAGGGTGGTCCCGGTATTTACGGTCTCGACCGAGCTTTCGGTCATGCCTGTGATAGAAGCAAAGACAAATAAGAACGCGGTAAAAGTCGGCAGTTTCATGAGCCTGGCAAAGCCTTCGGCCGCCGCCGCTCCTAAAACAGCAGTAATCGACAAAGCAGGAAGCGCGGCTTCTGAGAACATGGTGCTTTCTCAGGCATCCCCGGCATCTGCGGGCATATTCCCGCCAAAAATAGTTTATAGATCTATTCCGGATTATCCGGTCAAGGCGATCGAAGGCGGGATGCAGGGGACCGCTGTCGTTAAGATATTCATACTGAAGAACGGAAGAGTGGGGGACGCCGTTCTTGAACAGACATCCGGACACGAGATACTGGACAGGTCGGCGATAGCAGGGGTCTCGCAGTGGAGATTTGAACCGGCCGTCAGCCAGAAAGAAGCCATAGAAGCCTGGTTCAAGATCCCGGTGAAGTTCCAGCTAAAATCATAAAGTTCCCGGATGACACTTACCAGCGAATTTGACTATCCTCTCCCCGAGGACCTGATAGCATCAAAGCCTTTGGGAAAAAGGGATTCCTCGCGGCTGATGATCATTGACAGGGAAAGCCGCGAAACAGCGCATAAAAAATTTTCAGACCTCCCGGACTATTTGCAAAAAGGCGATCTCCTGATATTAAATGACACTAAAGTGATCCCTGCCAGGCTGTTCGGCAGGAAAGTAAACGGCGGCGGTAAGGTCGAAGTCCTTCTGCTAAAGAAGATATTGTTTGAAGAGAACACATGGGAATGTCTTGTGCAGCCCGCAAAAAGAGTAAAGAAGGGATATGAGATAGATTTTGAAAAGTGCAGAGGAACCGTTATCAAAGAGGTCGATGATCTGAGGCGGATAATAAAGTTCGACTGCGAAGGCGATCTTAATTCATTGCTGGAAGAGATCGGCAAAGTCCCCCTGCCGCCGTATATAAGCCAGAGGCTCGATGAACCGCAAAGGAATTCTTCCGAAATGAAAGAGCGCTACCAGACGGTCTACGCGAAAAAGGAAGGTGCCTCTGCCGCTCCGACAGCCGGGCTTCATTTTACGAAAGAACTGCTTGTCGCCATTGAGACAAAAGGCGTCGAGATGGCGAGCATCACTCTTCACCCGGGCGTCGGAACGTTCAAACCAGTCACCGCGGAGAGAATAGAAGACCACGAGATGTTCGAAGAGGAATACGAGATAGGCCCTGAAGTCGAGTTCTATATAAACAAGGCAAAAAAAGACAAGCATAAAGTGGTCGCTGTCGGGACGACCGTTGTCCGAACACTCGAGGATTGTTTTTTAAAACATGGGAAGGTTAAAGAAACAAAGGACAGCGCAAAAATATTCATATACCCGCCTTTTAAATTCAACGTTGTCGACCGGATGATAACCAATTTCCACTTTCCCAAGTCTACTCTGCTCATGCTTGTGAGTGCTTTTGCGGGAAATGAAACTATAAAGCGCGCGTATGAGACTGCGATAAAAGAAAGATACCGCTTTTATTCCTTCGGCGATGCGATGCTGATACTGTAGTTCTTATTTATACGGCAGGGCAAGACACTTCACATGTTTAGAAATAGATCCAAACTCAGGGTCCCGATGGACAAGAACAGAGTTTGTCTTTAGCGCGATCGCGGCTATCCAGGAATCGGCGACGGAAATATTGTGGTTTGCTTTCAATTCCGCGGCTGCAAGGCCGAGTTCTTCATCGCTTTCTATGACAATAAAAGGAAGCAAGGTCAGTTGATGATAAGCCTGGCGTGCCGAGTCTTCGCCGAGCCGGATGGTGCTGATATAGTAATACTCCATAAGGGTCATAAAGGAAATATATATTTCGCACTGCCCCTTGGCGCACGACTTTATAATATCCTCTACCTTTGAGGCGCCGTTCTCGTTGTCTTTAAGGCAGAAGACTGCCGAGGTGTCAAGGACGAATGACCTAGTCTTTTTCACGTTTTCTTTCTTTTTTCCTTTCGCTGATAAGGGTCTTATACAGACCACTTGAACTCCCGCGGAATGATTTTATTGGATTTTCCGGTACGGGGACCACGCTGACCATATTCCCGAGATCGAGCCACGCTATCTTTTGTCCCGCTTTTATTCCGTACTTGTTGCAGATCTCAGCCGGAACAGCTGTCTGGCCTCTTTTTGATACTGTGGTCTTTATTGTCATTACGGTGCACCTCGAGAGTATGATACAAGCTAAACATCTAAATGTCAAGTCAAAAGCATAGAATGACTTGTAAAATCCCGGTCGCATAGATCGCAGATTGCACCGAATTACAAATAAAAAAAGTGAAATCCCCGATATTTCTATTCGATACATATATAGATAAAAATAACGCCATAATTAAGCGGTTGAGGATATGGCAAAAATATCGATAGGAGAAAAATGACGAACAGTATTAGAGGGATCATGAGCGGATGGACAAGCGGGGGGAAACCAGTATCAAGTCGAGACTTTAGAGCCGCATTATCAGGAGCAGATAGAATAATGCGAGGGAATAAGGTAGTCTTATCGCGCATAGAAATACCGGCGTTCGTAAAAATTACCGAAAAGTCTTTTAGAATAATGAAAGACGAGCTGACAATAGGCCAATTCGGCCAATTTGTTAGTAGTGCAGAATACGAGATTGCTGGCCAAAACGCGAGATCCCTAAAACAAACTCTTGCCGGAACAGATCAAAGCATAACGGCAACATATATAAGCTTGAATGACGGCCTGGCATATGCTGAATGGTTGAGCGAAATGACCGGAAGAAGTTTTAGGCTTCCAACCGAAAAAGAATGGTTATATGCTGCGGCAAAAGTCAGATGCCAACTATCCGGAAGAAATTGGGAATGGACAAAAACCCCGATATCGCGAAAACTTTTTTTTCTTCGCCGCTTGACCCTCGAATGCCACAGCTTCAATCTTGCAGGGCTTCGCTTCAAGAGTCACGCGGTTCGACTTCTCGAGGACTTAAACCGTTAAGGAAACAACCGGAGAACTGATGCCGGATATAGATTTATTTGGCAATAATATAACCAATTAATCCTTTTATCATAAATCATCTATTGTATAATTGAGGCATGTTCAAGTTCGAAATCCTCAAGAAATCAAAGACCTCACGTGCCAGAATCGGAAGACTCCATACTTCACACGGTGTCGTGGAAACGCCTAATTTTATCCCCTGCGGCACACAGGGCACCGTCAAGGCGATGACGCCGGAGATGCTGAAAGAAATCTGGACGCAGATCGTCCTGGCCAACACCTACCATCTTTACCTGAGGCCGGGCCCGGAAATAATAAAAAAAGCCGGCGGCCTCCACAAGTTCATGTCATGGGATGGGCCGATACTGACGGACAGCGGAGGGTTCCAGATATTCAGCCTTCTCGATATCAGGAAAGTGACTGATGACGGGGTCGAATTCTCGTCATACATAAACGGCTCAAAACATTTTTTGACCCCGGAAAAAATTGTTGAAGCGCAGCTGGACTTCGGTTCAGACATCATAATGCCTCTTGATGAATGCCTCGAGTATCCTTCGGACAAGTCAAAAGCAAAGAAAGCGCTCGACAGGACATTGAGATGGGCGAAAAGAAGTCAGAAGGCAAAGGCGGAAGGCGGAAGGCTGAAGGCTGAAGAAGGAGAACTATTTGGGATCGTGCAGGGGAGCACATTTGCAGATCTCAGAAAGCGATCGGCAGAAGAAATATCCGGTTTAGGTTTCAAGGGTTTCGGGATAGGGGGGCTGAGCGTCAACGAACCAAATGAACTGATGTATGAAATGCTCGACGTGCAGGTCCCTCTGCTTCCCGAAGAAGCGCCGAAGCATCTTCTCGGAGTGGGATATCCGGATGACATCAAAAAAGCGGTCGAGTTAGGATGCGACCTGTTCGACTGCGTGATGCCGTCGCGCCTTGGCCGCCACGGCGCCTTCCTTACAGATGAAGGCAAGAAAGTAATAAGGAATAATAAATTTACGGAGGACTTTTCACCTCTCGATGAGAACTGCGACTGCTATGCATGTAAAAATTTTACGAGAGCTTATATAAGGCATCTTTTCATAGCAAGAGAGATACTCGGAGTGATGCTGCTGACGACACACAATCTGAGGTATATGATGAGATTGATGGGGAAAATAAGGAATGAAATTCACAGCTGACTTCCATATACATTCCAAATACAGCCGCGCCACGTCAAAGGACATGGACCTCGATCATATAAGCAAGTGGGCGAAACTTAAAGGGATCGATCTGATGGGGACTGGCGACTTCACCCATCCTCTCTGGCTGGCGGAACTCAAGAAAAAGCTCCGGCCCGATGATGGGGGTTTGTTTGATTTCAACGGGACAAAATTCATCCTGACAACGGAGGTCTGCAACATCTTTCACCAGAACGGAAAACTGAGAAAGGTCCACACGATGATATTCGCTCCGTCGCTCAAGGTTGTAGAAAAAATCAACCTTGAGCTTGGCAGGCTCGCTAATCTTATGTCGGATGGACGGCCGATATTCACGTTCCCCGTGAAAAAACTCGCGGAAATAGCTCTCACAGCTTCACCGGACTGCCTGGTCATACCTTGCCATGCCTGGACACCATGGTTCTCGATATTCGGATCGATGAGCGGTTTTGACTCGATCGAGGAATGTTTTGAAGAATATTCAAGGAACATCTTTGCGATAGAAACGGGGCTTTCCTCAGATCCTGCGATGAACTGGAGGCTCAGCGGACTCGACCGTCTCAACCTGATATCCAACTCCGATGCACATTCGCCCTCAAAGATCGGACGCGAGGCGAATATCTTTGACACGGAACTCACATATAAAGGCGTCTATGATGCACTGAAAAAAAAAGACCCGAAAAAATTCCTGATGACGGTAGAGTTTTTCCCCGAAGAAGGAAAATACCACTATGACGGCCACCGGACGTGCCAGGTCCGCCTGTCACCGAAAGAGACGAAAAGCAACAATAAAAAATGTCCCAAATGCGGAAGGGTTGTGACTGTCGGCGTGATGAACAGGATCGATGAACTGGCGGACAGGGAAGAAGGCTTTGTTCTGGAGAACGCTATCCCTTTCAGAAGTCTGATACCTCTGCAGGAAATAATCGCCGAGATACTTGATAAAGGCGTCGATACAATTTCGGTAAAGAACGAATATATGAAGATGATCAATACTTTCGGCAGCGAGCTCGGCATCCTTCTTGATACTCCTCTGGACAGCCTTGCACGCCTGATGCCGGAAAGGACAGTCGAAGGGGTAAAAAGGGTCCGTGAAGGTAAAATAAACATTCTGCCGGGCTATGACGGAGAGTACGGAAAGATAAGCATCTTTAACGGTGAAGCAGTAAAAAAGAAAGTTCAGATGGGGCTGTTTTAACCGATAACTTATAACTAATAACTGATAACGCAATAAAAAAACATAAACGGAGGATAATATATGGATTGTCCAAATCTTGAGAAAAACAAAAAATACTGCAACTGCACTTTTTCGTGCGAAAAAAAATTCAAGTGCTGCGAGTGCTTACATTACCACAGGCAATTAGGCGAGGTGCCGGCGTGCTATTTCAGCAGGGAAGCTGAAAAGACAGGCGACAGGAGCATAGGCAACTGCATCAATCCCTGACCTCTATTTTGGCATTATTCATGGCATATTCCAGGTCAATTCAGAATCCGGCAGAGCGAACTGGGCCAATCCGGCCGCCAATGGTTTGTGGCCGCATTTTTTCATCAGAGAGTGAAGTTCCTGAAAGCTTCCGGAAGCTCCTGTAGCGGAAATATGCTCTAATGACTTAGATGCCGCTGCCGTCCCGAGAGCAAGCGCGTACAAAGGCCCATTGCCGTAATATGCGGCTGCCAGAAACCCTGCAGCCCAGTTGTCTCCTGCTCCTGTTGTTCCTGCTATCTCTTTTTGATCGCGTTGGTAAGCCGGGAATGCTACTGCAAGATGGTCGTTTCTGTAGAACAATCCGCCTTTCGGCCAGTGGATCGCCAGCCAGTTCAGTGTAGGGTTTTGTTCAATGACAGTTTGTGCGGCAGACAAAAGCTTGTCGCCGTCAACGTCATCTCCCGGGGCTGAGAAATCGATGTCCGTTGCTTTGGCCAGAGAAGTCTCATTTATGATCATGAAATCTACATTCCGGGCTGATGCCGCGAAAACGTCCTTGAATTCATTATCATAGATATCAGTAAAATCAACACCGATCAATGAGCCCTTTCTTCTGTGGATCTCCTGAAAAAGTTCGGCAGCTCCTCTTCCTTCGTTGGCATACAGCGCGGGAAGAAGGTTCATGTAACCGATAAACGCGATCGATTGGTCCCAGGTCTTGTCAAAAGGAAAAGTTGATCCGTCGAACACGCTGCAGGCGCCTGCGTTGTGGATAAAACCTCTTTTGCCGGTCTTATCATTTGTCGGTATCCAGGTAAAAGACGTGGACCTGCTTTTCATGGGAACAAGCCCGGTAACATCTATCCCGTGTTTTTGCAATTCGGCCCGGGCCCAAGCCCCTTCACCGTCGATCCTGCCGTCATCAAGAGCTCCCAAAAGCCCTACTGCCTGTACAGGGATGGGCATTAATTTCCTCATGGCAATAGCGTCATTGCACACGAGTCCGCCTGTGGACATGACCCTTTCCCCTGTTGCTATCACAAGTTTATCTTCACCCGGGGCGCCGCTTACCGGGAGGAGCTGGTCAACAACAGTGGTCCCGCAAAAAGAACCCCCCCTTCCTTTTATGAACGCCTGCGGAATAAAAGACTTTGAAAGATCGGCTCTGCTGAACGGCTTCGCTTTTATTGAGCTAATGTTCATTTTATTATTCCTCCTTCTGCGATCTCTCTCTGGACAATTTTAACTAAATTCTGAAGCCTGAGACCATAATTTACATAGGAGTCATATAATATCTGAGGATCTGCGGTCGTGCCTTTATGTATCACCGCCGCGAGATGGGGCTCGATCACAAGCGCCCCCTGATATCCGGAAAGGAGAAGATCTTTTATAGTATCTTTTACCCGGCCTTGGCCCACCCCGGGATAAGTGTAAGCTTCCAAACCTTTTTTTCCTGATAAGTTTGTACAATCTTTTATATGAACATAGCGCGTCCATTCTTTTACGCCCAGGTACATCTTCATCGGGTCCTGCAGATATGAAACAGGGTTGCCCGTATCGTAAAGGGAGGCGAGATTAGGAGAGTCAACTGTACGGACCAGCCAGTTGAAATTTTCAGGGGATTCTCCGGCCCACCCCGCGCAATTTTCAAGAAGTAATGTGACCTTGGCTTGTTCCGCGATAGTAACAAGTGTATCCATTCTGGCGAGAACGTTATCTTTCGTAATATCAAGGGCCATTTCCGGAACTCTCTGCCATGACATTATCCTTATAAAAGTAGTGCCGAACGGTTTCATCCTTTCGATCGCCGATTTAAGTTCTTGGACATCTATTTCAAAATTGCCGTTAATGGGCCTATTCCAGTTTGCTATGGAGGTCTCAAAACAGGCGACAGACATTTTTGCATCTAGGATCGCCTTTTTAACATTGGCAAAGACTTCCGGCTGGACTAAAGTAATATTTTTTGCTGTCCCGTCGACATCAGGCACCAGGCGAAGATCGATATGTTCCCATCCCAATTCTTTATGAGCCCTTATCTGCGCTTCGATAGGGAGTCCCGCTTCATCTCCTATCCCCGAAAAAACGATCCTGTTCGCGGGATGCCCCGGGACTTTCAGTAGATTATTATTAAATCTGGCATTCGCTTTCCCCCACCCAACCAGTGAACTTACTGCTTTCATATCCGTTCCTCCTTTGGCCTCATAAAATTGTCTGCAAATCTTTATCGGACGCATTTTTTGAAAATTTCACTTAATTTTGCTATAATCAAAACAGCAAACATGGGTGAAAATTTAACAAAGCTTAAAGTCCTTTCTCTGTTGGTCCTTGTCGCGGCAGCGGCTTTCATCGCATATAAATTTCCTCTTATATTAGGCCTGGATATCCAGGGAGGCACGAGACTGGTACTTGAAGCTCAGTCGACCAAAGATTATAAAGCCGGTGACGAGGCCGTTTCCGGAGTGATGGCTGTTATACGGAATAGGATCGACGCTCTGGGCGTGACGGAACCGATGATCCAAAAAAAGGGATCGAACCAGATAGTGCTTGAGCTTCCCGGGATAAAAGACCCTGAACACGCCATAAAAGTACTTGGAGAGACAGCACTTCTTGAATTCGCGGAAGCCGAATGGGCTCCGGGCGATGAATCAGTGCTTTCCCCTTCAAAAGTGGAGCAGGTCTACGGTAAAGGTGCAAGGATCGACAAATATATCGACAGAAGGGACGGAAGGATCATAAGCGAAAGGCCCATCATATTAAAAGGCACGGTCCTGACGGGCGCCGATCTTAAAGGATCCTGGCCCGGGGTGGATGAATTCGGGAATCCCAATGTAGACATTGAGTTCAACGCCAAAGGAGCCGGTACGTTTGCCAACGTGACGGAGAGGAATGTGGGCAAGCCGATCGCGATCCTTCTCGACAAAAAAATAATTTCCGCCCCGAGCGTGAGAGAGCCGATACCTTCAGGAAGGGCCCAGATATCCGGGAGTTTCACGATCGAACAGGTCCAGGACCTGGTCGTCCAGCTCAGGGGCGGGTCGCTGCCTGTTCCTATAAAGATACTTGAGACAAAGATCGTAGGCCCGACGCTCGGAAGGGATTCACTTGATAAAAGCAAGTTCGCCGGTCTTGTCGGGATCATTGCGATAATCGTATTTATGATCGCGTACTATCGTTTCCCCGGTCTTCTTGCCGATCTTTCTCTGGTGTTCTATTTCTTTTTTACTCTGGCTGTATTGTCCGTTCTGCGGACTACCCTTACGCTTCCCGGCATCGCGGGATTTTTACTGTCTATCGGCATGGCGGTCGATGCAAACGTCATAATATTTGAAAGGCTCAAAGAAGAGCTCCAGTCCGGAAAAGACCTGCGCATGGCGATCGACACAAGCTTTCACAGGGCTTTCGCGGCGATACTCGATTCTAACGTGACGACGGTGATCGCGGCGGGCATGCTCTTCTTTTTCGGTACGGGCACGATCAAAGGCTTTGCCGTGACGCTCTGTGTCGGTATCATCGTCAGCATGTTCACGGCAATATTGCTGACAAGGTTCCTGATGGACCTGATGATCGACTGGAAGCTGGTCACTGACCCTAAAAGCGGCATGCTCTACAGGGGATTCGGCAAAAAATGAAGATAATTGAAAAGACCAAACTTTGGTTCACTCTTTCGGCAATTTTGATCCTGCTCGGTGTTTTCGGCATTGCCACTAATATGATGTTCAGGGGAAGGCCCATGAACTTCGGCATAGATTTTACCGGGGGGACCATCCTTACCCTGAGGTTTGAACAAAAAGCGGCTATCGCAGGGCATCTGGGTGATGTGAGGAAGGTCCTTGAGACCTTCAATTTCAGGGAGAACGTGATCCAGCTGACAGGCGAAAACGACCTTACGGTCAGAACGGAACCCCTTGAGAACGAGACCAGATCAAAAATGATCGAAGAACTGCAGAAGGAGTTCGGACCGATAGAACTTCTTGAGGCCGATACAATAGGCCCGGTTATCGGGAATGAGCTCCGCACCCAGGCTTTTTGGGCACTGCTTCTTGCGACGATCGGCATCCTGATATACGTTTCTTTCAGGTTCGAATTCAAATATGCCGTGGCCGCGACCATCGCTCTGTGGCACGATGCTTTTATAACCATCGGGCTGATAGCTCTGCTGTTCAGGACGGTCGATTCGCCTTTTATCGCGGCAATACTCACCATACTCGGTTATTCGATAAACGATACGATAGTGATATTTGACCGGATAAGAGAGAACATGCTGAAGCCGAAAAAAGGCAGGACGGATTTTGTCGGCGTCGTGAACGAGAGCATCAACCAGACCATGGCCAGGTCGATCAACACGGTGCTTACCGTGCTGTTCATGAACGTCTGTCTCCTTGTGTTCGGCGGGACCACGATAAAGGACTTTGCACTTACCCTTCTGATAGGCTTCACGCTCGGAGCATATTCCTCGATATTCATCGCGAGCCCTATCCTGGTCCTGATGGAGAAAAGATTTGGCAGCCAAAAAGACAGAAGATAGGGAGATCCAGGGGCACCGCCACACAGCGGCCGGGATCCTCCTTATCGCGTCCGCGATCTATATACTCTTTTGCACTGTATCATCCACGACATCTCCTAAATGGACGGGCCTGCTGGGGATCTATCTGGTGAAATGGCTTCTCGAAAAGACTTTCGGTTTCGGCATAGTATTCCTACCGCTTTTTCTGACGCTCATAGGAGCGGTGATGCTGACAAGGCAGGAGCCGCGCTCCCTGAAAGTGAGGATCACGGGATTCTGTCTTTTGTTCATGACTTTTATAACCACTTCGCAGTTCTTTTTCCCTAAATACTATCTAAAGGTCCACGAGATCGTGGCCGGCGGCGGTGGATGGGCGGGGTATTTCACTAATTACGTTTTCATAAGGCTCCTCGGTTCGGTAGGCACGGTCATCATTCTGTCGGCGATGTTGATAATATCCCTGGTCCTCATATTCAACATAACCACGATAGATGCCTTTCTTGATATTGTAGACATGATAAGATCCAAAAAAAACGATATGAAGAAAAAGCCGAGAAGAGTGAACCAGGACGTGCCCATAATAGATCACGCTTCCTACGGCGAGGATAAAAGCTCCATCCAGGCGCAGCTCCCGCTTATTAAAGAGATGAGGACAAGAGAAGACAGCGCCGAACCAAGGCAGGAGGAAAAAATAGATCTCGGCACGGCCGCGGAACGGCCCGTGAAAAAATATAAAAGGCATTCCTACAAGCTTCCTTCCCTTGAGCTTTTGAACACGATGACCGAAAAAGAAAAACAGCGGGCCCAGAAGCTCAGGGAACTTATGCAGCAGAGAAAGACCGACCTTGAAAGGGTCCTCAGGAGCTTCGGTGTCGGCGCCAATGTGATGAACATCAGTATAGGCCCGGCGGTCACGCGGTTCGAGGTCCAGCCGGAACCCGGAGTGAAGGTAAGCAAGATCGCGAATCTCGCGGATGATATCGCCCTAAACCTCGCTTCCGGCGGGGTGAGGATGGAAGCTCCGATACTCGGCAAATCCGTTGTCGGGATCGAAGTGCCGAACATGACCGTAACGCCCGTGCATCTAGGGGAAATAGCAAGGACAAATGAATTCGCGCAGAACACTTCAAAACTATTGATAGGCATAGGCAAAGACATCGCAGGAGCGCCGATATTCGGGGACCTTTCAAAAATGCCGCATCTTCTGATCGCCGGCACTACCGGTTCGGGGAAAAGTGTCGCGATCAATTCATTGATAGTAAGCATCCTTCTGCGCGCGCGTCCCGACGAAGTAAAATTCATCATGATCGACCCCAAGATGGTCGAGCTGACAAATTACTCGAACATCCCGCACTTGATGGCGCCGGTCGTCACCGATCCGAAAAAAGCCGCCGTCACGCTTAAAGAGTGGGTCGTGAGGGAGATGGAGCGGAGGTACAAGGAATTTTTCAACGCCGGCGTGAGGAACATCGACGGGTTCAATAAAAAAGTTGACAGATACGAAGAGAGCGGAAAAGAGGACGAATTCATCCCGGAAAGGCTCCCCTATATCGTGGTGATAATAGACGAGCTCGCGGACCTGATGATGGTCGCGGCATCTGAGGTCGAGACGACGATCTGCCGTATCGCGCAGATGGCCCGCGCTACGGGTATCCACCTTGTCGTGGCAACGCAAAGGCCGTCCGTTGATGTCATAACCGGCCTGATCAAGGCGAACATACCGTCGAGGATCTCGTTCGCGGTAGCGACGCAGATAGATTCCCGCGTGATACTTGACATGAGCGGCGCCGAAAAACTTCTCGGCAGGGGCGACATGCTCTACTCGCCGATAGGCGCCATGAAGCCTACAAGGGTCCAGGGCTCTTTTGTAAGCGATGACGAGATCGAGCGCATCGTCAGTTTTGTCAGGGATCAGGCGTCTCCGGAATATTCCGAAGAGATATTGAACTTAAAATTTAACGGTGAAAGATCTTCCGGCCAGGCGGGGGCAGCCGAAAGGGATGAACTGTTCGCCGAAGCGGCGCGGATAATAATCGAAAGCGGACAGGGGTCGACCTCTCACCTGCAGAGAAGGATGAGGATAGGATACAACAGGGCGGCAAGGCTGATGGACGAGCTTACGGATGCCGGCGTGGTATCACAGCCGGAGGGCGAGAACAGGCCGAGAAAGATACTGAAAAGCATGTCCGACCTGATCTCTATGGGGATGGTGGACTCCGAAGCAAAACCCGACTACCCGAAATTTTAGCTTCCCTGATATAATATCAGTTACGGCAAATGAAAACAAAAATAATATCGGCACTTCTTATTCTTTCGGTATTTTCCGGATGCGGAGCTAAAACCGTCGAGAAACCCCAAAAAATACTCGAAAAACCGTTCAGGTCGGCGGTCGTGATCGATGAAAGCGGAGAGCCGTACACCGCGGTCCACAGGCCTGTAAGGATAATTTCCACGATGCCCAGCAATACGGAGATCCTCTTTGCACTGGGGCTGAAGGACAGGATCATCGGCGTGACATCACAATGCAACTACCCGCCCGAGGCGAGAAAGATCAAAAAGATAGGCGGCGCGGACCTGAACATCGAACAGATAATCTCCCTGAACCCGGACCTCATAGTGATGCTGGGTGACGCGCAAAAAAACGATGTTGAAAGGCTCAGGCGGATGCATCTTCCCGTGTTCGTAATAAACCCGCAGACCCTGCCCGGCCTGATCTACTCGATAAACATTTTAGGGCAGGCGACCGGGAACAAAAAAGAAGCGCGCGACCTTTCAAAAAAGATGCAGAACGAGATATATAAAATATCAACTCAAAACAGATCGCGCGTCAAGCCGAAGGTCTTTGTCATGCTCTGGCATAATCCGCTGATAACTGCCGGCAACGGCACCTTTATAGACGACCTGATAACTCTTGCCGGAGGAGTGAACATCGCCTCTCAAATGGGCGTTAAATACCCCATAATGAACTTTGAAGAATTGATCGAACAGGACCCCGATTTTCTTATTATTGCCGGCAAAGCAAAAGACGAAATAACAAGACTAAAGACCAGCCCAAAATGGAGGATCATCAAAGCCGTGAAAGAGAACAACATGCTTTTGATAGATTCCGACATAATAACAAGGCCGTCCCCGAGGCTGATGACAGCGCTTGACCTTATCACTTCTTTTATACAGAAGCGGGAACAGAAATGAAACAAAAGTATTATATGTTGATGCTGTTCCTGACCGCGGCGCTTTGCGCGGTCATCGTCCTCGGAGTGCTTGTAGGGGCGGTCGGAATAAATCCTTTTGACATGAAAGCCCCGTTCTCGTTCATACTGTGGCAGATAAGATTGCCGCGGGTCATCCTGGCGGCCCTTGTGGGCGCGATGCTGGCGGTTTCCGGCGCTATACTTCAGTCTTCCCTGAAAAATCCTCTGTGCGACCCGTATATCCTGGGAATATCGGCCGGCGGAAGCGTCGCCGCTGCCGCGGCGATAATACTGCTGCTGCCGTTGTACTATGTGTCCGCGTTCGCTTTCCTGGGCGCGGTGGCCGGCGTATTTATAATCTATCACGCGTCAAAAGTCGCGGGCGAGATAAAACCCCAGACACTGATATTAGCCGGCGTCGCGGTGTCTTCGCTTTTGTCGGCAATATTATCATTTATGGTGATCTTTTCCGACAGACTGCAGTCGATCTTTTTCTGGATCCTGGGAAGTTTTTCCGCGGCTAACTGGGCCTCTGTCCATCTGGCATTTTATGCGGCTTTGGCGGGGATCATCGCCGCCATGATCTATTCCAGGGACCTGAACGCGCTTGCGCTCGGAGACGAGGAAGCCCTTTCTCTCGGGGTGGACGTGATGCGGTCGAGGAACATCCTTTTGATAATCGCGTCACTGATGACCGGAGTGGCCGTATCCCTTTGCGGAATGATAGGTTTTATCGGATTGATCGTGCCGCATATGATGAGGCTTATCTCTGGTTCCAACAATTCTTATCTGATACCGGCTAGCGCCCTGGCCGGCGCCGTCCTTATGGTGCTCGCCGATATCATCTCGAGAGTGATAATGATACCCTCTGAAATTCCGGTAGGTATAGTATGCGCGATGCTTGGGGCACCATTCTTCATTTATTTGTTGAGGAGAAGCTGATGAAGCTCGAAGTAAAAAATATTTCTTGCGGATACAGATCAAAAAAAGCATTGGAGGGCATTTCTTTTTCTGCCGGGGAAGGGGAGTTCGTCGGCATCCTTGGACCTAACGGTTCCGGCAAGACGACGTTGCTCAGGGCTTTGATAAGAACTATTCCCGTCCTGGACGGCGAGATATCGATATCAGGCAGGGACATAAGGCAGATGAACAGAAAAGAGATCGCAAAGGACATCTCTTACGTGCCGCAGCTGTCGGAGCCGGCATCTGGTTTCACCGTCGAAGAGATCATCTCGATGGGCAGGATGCCACATGTCGATGCGTTCTCCTCTTATAAGCAGAATGATTTTGACGCGATAAGAGAAGCGGAAATAATGACAGGCCTTCTTGAAATGAAGGACAGGGATGTAACCGCCCTGAGCGGAGGCGAGTATCAGAGGGTCATCATCGCAAGAAGCCTAGCGCAGGGTGCTAAGATATTGCTTCTGGACGAACCCACCGCGCATCTGGACATCAGATACCAGATCGAGATACTGGAACTGTTAAAAAGATTAAAAGACAAGACAGTGATCGCGGTCTTTCACGATATCGGTCTTGCAAAAAAATACTGCACCAGGATAATCTTTCTAAAGAACGGTTCGATAGCCGGTGATGGCACTACGGATGAAATGCTAGCTCCGCAGAAAATATCCGGAGTTTTTGAAACACCTTATTCCGCCTGAAATCCCTGCCCGGATCTTACGATATATAAACAGAGGTATTTATGCCGGCAGGTATCCTAAAATATTCCCCGAACACACTCGTTTTCCTGAAGGTGCCGTCACTCGGCGGCAGGATCTGTTTTAATCCCGTTTTAAGGGCGCTCAGGAAAAATTTCCCAGACAGCAGGATTGGAGTTGTCGTGAGAGAGGAAGAAGCGACTTTTTATCAGCATAATCCTTTCGGGGTAAAAGTCCATACGGTATTACCGGAAGATGTCAAGACAAGTTCAATGTTCGATGCCAAAACAGAAATGGACATCAGAAGTGAAATGTATGACACGGCAATCGTAACGCTGCTGTCGGAGAACTGGCTTTGCGACCTTGCGGTCAATCATGCGGTATATTTTGACCATAACATAGGCTATTACTATTCCCAACATGTTATCTCCCGGAAGTTGCGGGATCACCCTCCTTTAGAAGGGCAGCCTTATCTGTTCGATGCTACGATCAAGTCCTCCGGCGGGATGCCGTATTTTGGCGAATATGCAGGTCTCCACTACCTTAGGTATCTAGAGCCATTCGGAATAACAGGAGCCGATCATAAGCCGGAAGTCTGGTCGACGGATAAAGACCGGCAAGCCATTTCAAATTCTTTAGAATTAAACGGCTTTAGCAAAAACGATTTTATACTCGGCATTAATATCGGCGGAATGAACAATGTATGGCCGATCAAAAAATATGCGGAAATTATAAAACAATTTGAATCGTTATTAAATCGAGAAGGAAATGGGCTTGTTGCAGGAAGACCGGTAAAGTATATGGCGCTCGTTGGTGAAACAGAGGAAGAGATCTGGCGGTTGTTGACGGAATACACAAAAGATTTCGGTCAAAGATTTATTGGCATGGGTACGCCGACCCCGGACAGGCTGGCAGCGGCGGTAGAAAGATGTTCCTGGCTTGTGACAACGGAAAATGGCGCTGCTCATGTTGCACAGGCATTAGATATACCTGCGACGGTCATGTATCCGGATGAGACATGGAAGAAAAGCTGGCTTTTGCCCGGAGCAAGAGTGAAGCCGGTCGTAACAAAAAGCGTGAATGTTTCGACAATTATGCCGGAAGACGTCAATCTGGCAACATGGGACGGGATAAGAGAATGGATATCCCCAAAACCATAGGAGAACAATACGCCCTGCGCAGATGTTAGAATGAAAACATGAAAGCGGTCATAACCGGACTTCCATTTTCTGGGCAGAGGCAATTGTTCAGTGTCCTGACAGGCATTCCTCTTGAGACCGTCGATTTAAAGCCGCTTGAGGTCCAAAAAGGCATCTGCGAGGTCAAAGACCCCCGCATTACGGTCCTTTCAAAGATGTATACCCCCAAAAAAACAACATTCGCAAAGATCGAATACAGCCTTCTCCCCGATTTCAATCTCCAGGGCCCGGCGAAGATACTGGTGCTCAACGAATTGAAAAATGCTGACGAGATATGCTGGGTCCAGAAAGCATCGACCGCAAAAGAGGATATAGACCATTTTGTCTCCGAACTTGTGATTTCAGACATGGTCCTGATAGAAAAAAGGCTTGAAGCGATCGAAAAGGAACAGAAAAAGAAATTTTCCGAAGAAAAAGAGAAAGAGAAAAATCTTCTTTTAAGATGCAAGCACCTGACAGATGAGGGCAAGCCGCTAAGAGGAATAACTGCCAACAAAGATGAAAACATCCTTCTGTCGATCTATCAGTTCCTCACAATTAAGCCGGTCATCTGCGCCGTCAATTTGGAAGAGGGGCAGAAAAAGGATGAGGGGCTCGAGAAGACCCTGACAGAGAAATATTCAATGTTTTCCGTGTTCCTGTGTGCCGAACTTGAAGAGGAAATCGGGAGGCTGAAAGAATCAGACAGACAAGAGTTCATGAAAGAACTCGGGATCGAAGAGCCGGCTGTCGATAAAATGACAAGGACGGTCTATTCTGGTCTCGGGCTGATCTCGTTTTTTACTGTAGGCGAAGACGAAGTCAGGGCATGGCCGGTAAAATCAGGTTCCAGCGCGCCCGAAGCCGGAAGAACCATCCATTCAGATATAGAAAAGGGATTTGTCCGCGCAGAGATGATGAAATACACTGATTTTATCACCGCGGGTTCGGAAGCAAAGCTCAAAGAGGCAGGAAAATTTTACCTGAAGGGCAGGGATTATACAGTCGAGGATGGGGACATTTTAAACTTCAGATTCAATGTATGATCTTGAAGGGGCGGATTTCAAACCCGCCAACTACTACAATTCCTCCCAATGTTTTTGTTTGAACGGCAATTCATAATCCAGCCTTTGAAAAGAATAATATCGGCTCTTTAAGATATCGCTTCCGATAAATCCGACAGAATAGATGACGTTTTTGTTTTTCTCCTTCACGATCTTGAACCCGCCTTCGCCAAAAAGCGAAATCTCTCCTTTTGAAGAAGCCAGCAGCCATTTTTTATCGTTTTCAGCGTGAGGCTCGTCCGTTGCCCATCCTTCGCTTGAAGCGATCCTCGATTTTGCGGTTTCGATGCCGGCTTCGGAAAGATAGAATACTTTTGTTCCGCGCAGGAAGTCAGACTTAATGTTATTTGCGGTGACCAGGAGTCCGGCAGCAGACACTCCTACGGAGAGCAGCAGGAAGATCATAAATATTGAAACGGGAAGAATATACCCTTTTTTGTTATTTATATTATTCATTTCTGCAACAGGCTTCACTGGTCAGAGAATAACGTAAAAAAGATGGCTGCAAATTTAGGATGACACGGTGAGGTGCAGGATAAAAGAACTGAAGCCCCGTTATTGATCCGTCCGCTGTCAGGTATTGAGAAGTTGCTCCTTTTGTCCTCCTCACTTTTCCCGCGGCAAGGTCAAACGATATCGTATAAGTGTCAAATGTAATGATGAGCCTGTCTTTTGTGGAAAGGCTGCTCACTCCTTTTGAAGACCTGATCTCGGCGGACATCGTTTGTATTGCCGACAGGCAGCTGTGAAGGCCATTTTCCATATTGTGTGCGCTTCTCTGCCAGCCAAGAAGAGGCAGCAAGAAATAAAATAACGAAGAAACGACCACAAACGACAGTGAAGCCGCGGTGATCAGCTCTATCAATGTAAAGCCCTTGTCAGCACGTGCCATCAGTATTTTGACCTTAATGTAAAAAGCTCTATCCTTCCAAGCCTTACGCGCATTGTTTTCAGGTCGGATGAAATATCGGACACTTCAATATCGGGAGAGCTTCTGATATCATCGAAGGCTGCTGCTTCCATAGATTCCAGGATGCCGGCCGCGGAAAGTATCTTGCGGTCATCACAAGAAATATGTAAAAATCCGCGGGACAGGGACTTGAAAAGCACAAGAAAACAGGACAAAAACAGGATGAATATGAAGCTCGCGGTCAATATCTCGATGAGCGTGAGGCCGGACCGGTCAGAGGTGTTCATTCTATCCGTATCCTCCCGACGGAAGAGACGACCACTTTTTTATCCCTGCCGTCCGCACTTTGCACCGTTGCCGTCCCAAAGTAGCCCGGCACAGGAAAACCGTTCGAAGAGAACGTGAAGGTACATCTGTTCTTAAATGCCAGGCTTTGGCCAAGCGCGGTATTCTTGATCAGCGAGTAGTGATCGGAGATGATATCAAGAACTTCGACAACATAACGGTCAGTACCGCAGGTCAGCCGGCAGGAGCTCCCGTTTGACATGGCTTTCTGTTTTGCGAGGTAAAGATCACTTTCAAGCTGGCGAACGGCATTGTCCAAAGAGGCCTTCTTCGTCATTGTTGTTATTCCGGTGATCGATGCCCCCATCAGGATAGCGATGACCGAAATGGTGATCAGCATTTCTATCAGCGTAAAACCTCTTTTCATCAAGGGGGGACGAGCAATTTGGCCGCCATCCTCACCCCTGCTCCCCGCCTTCGGCGGGTCGCTTTCCCCTCTCCATCTTCGATGGAGAGGGGTGCCCGAGCTTGCGAGGGCGGGGTGAGGTGTGGAAATTTCCAACACTACGACTTCATCCGGTGCAGGTATCAAGCAGCTATTTTATCAGGAGATTGTCGATCAGCCTTGTCTTGCCGACGAATACTGCGAGAGCAATAAGGGCAGGGCGCTTGACAATGTTCTGTTTTTCCAAAGTATCCGGATCGCATATCGATATATAGTCGATCCTTGTGCAGGATTCTTTGAGTATCAAGGCTTTCATATCGGAAATTATTTTATTGGGGTCTCTTTGACCCTTTTTAACTAGACTTTTTGCCAGGGTCAAAGACCTTGAAAGCGCGGCCGCTGAATGCCGTTCTTTTGCCGAAAGATATCTGTTCCTCGAGCTTTTTGCCAGTCCGTCTTTTTCCCTTACAGTCGGGACCGTCACCACATCGACCCCGAGATCAAGGTCTTTTATCATTTTCCTGATTATCACCTGCTGCTGGAAGTCCTTGGCCCCGAGAAAAAGCTTATGGGGGTTTATTATATTCAAGAATTTCTTAACGATCGTTGCAACACCGTTGAAATGGCCGGGACGCGACTTGCCGCAGAGTTTATTCCCGAGTTCCCCGACTTTGACGGATGATTTATGTCCTTGCGGATACATATCGCTGACATCCGGGACAAAAAGCATATCAACTTTTTCATTCAGCAGTAAAGATATATCCCTTTTTAGATCACGCGGATATCTTTTGTAGTCTTCTTTCGGGCCGAACTGGGTGGGGTTCACAAATATGCTTACAATGACAACGTCGCTGTGTTTTTTGGCTTTCCTGACAAGCTGAAGATGGCCTTCATGAAGTGCGCCCATCGTGGGGACAAAACCTACCTTCGTGTCTTTTTCCCTCAACGATCTTGTAATGCGCTTCATCTCGTGGGGTCTTTTTATAGTTTTCATCTCAGACTTCTATTGAATAGCCGCATTTCTTGGAGCATTCATGAGTGGTCCCGCCTTTCAGGCGTTTTTCAACAAGGAAAGCACCGCAAGTAGGGCAGTTCTCTTTTAGGGGTTTGTTCCATACGGCGAACCTGCATTTTGGATAATTATTGCAGGAAAAAAATGTCCTTCCCTTTTTGGAGCGGCGCTCCACTATCTCGCCGCCGCAGTCCTTTTCGGGGCAAGTGACGCCGGTCTTTTTCTGGATGGAAACGGTTGTCTTGCATTTTGGATATTTTGTGCAGGCAAGGAACGTGCCGAACCTGCTTCTTTTTACCTCCATGGGGGATCCGCATTTCGGGCACTTTTCATCAGTGTCAATCGGCGCTTCACCCTTTTTGGGAAGGTCTTTCGTGCTTTTACATTTAGGAAAACCCGTGCAGGCCAGAAAAGCCCCGAAACGGCTTTGCCTCACCACCATCGGTTTTCCGCATTTTTCGCAGACCTCGTCGGTCTTTTCTTCAAGCTTTACCTTTGTCATTTCTTTTTCGGCTTTTTCAAGCGAAGTCTTGAAAGGGCTGTAAAATTCCTCGAGAGTGTCCAGGAGCTTCATCTTTCCTTCCGCGATATCGTCCAGCTCGTCCTCCATCTTGGCCGTGAACTTCAGGTCCAGTATGACGGGAAAATGTTTTACAAGCAGGCCGTTCGTGATTATTCCTAGCTCGGTGGGCTTTAAAGTTCTCCCGTCCCTGATAACATAACCGCGGTCGATTATCGTCGAAATAATAGGGGCGTACGTGCTCGGCCGGCCGATCCCTTTTTCCTCAAGTTCTTTTACAAGCGATGCCTCCGTATAGCGCGGCGGCGGCTGGGTGAAATGCTGCGTCGGGCTGAGCTTTACCAGGTCAAGCGCCTCTCCCTGCGAAAGCTGCGGAAGTGTTCCTTCTTTTTCTTCCACTTCGTCCTTTGATTCTTCGTACAGCACCATGAACCCGTCAAATTTCATCACGCTTCCCGTTGACCTGAAGATATAATCTTTTGCTTCGATATCAACGGAGGTCATGTCCATCAGGGCGCTTTCCATTTGGGATGCAACGAACCGCTTCCAGATCAGCTCGTAAAGCTTGAATTGCTCCGGTGTCAGCGCCGCTTTTACTTTTTCGGGCGTCATTTTTACCGACGTGGGGCGGATCGCTTCATGGGCGTCCTGCATCCGTTTTTTGGACTTGTATATTTTTGGAGATCCCGGCAGATATTTTTGGCCGAAAGTATCGGTGATATATTTACGCACCTCGGCGATCGCGACATCGGAAATTCTTGTCGAATCCGTCCTCATATAGGTAATAAGACCCGTGTGGCCTTCGTCCTTGAGATCTATGCCTTCATAAAGCCTCTGCGCGACGCTCATCGTCCTTTTTGCCGGGTAACCGAACTTCCTGCTTGCGTCCTGCTGGAGCGAACTTGTTATGAACGGCGCGTAGGGATTTTTGTTCTGTTCTTTTTTCCTGACTTCTTTGACTTTGAAGCTTGCTCCGTTCAGGGAAGCGAGCACGGCATCGGCCTGGTCCTTGTTCTTCACGGTCAGCGGAGATCCGGCCTTTGAATTAAGCAGAGAGCTGAAAGTCTCTTTTGTCTTTTTGGAAAGCTCGGCAGTGACCTTCCAGAATTCTTCCGGGACAAAGCGCATGACCAGGCTTTCCCTTTCGCATATAAGGCGGACTGCCACGGACTGCACGCGCCCGGCGCTCAGGCCTTTCTGGACTTTTTTCCAAAGAAGCGGGCTGAGCTTGTATCCCACAAGCCTGTCTAAAATACGCCTGGCCTGCTGGGCGTTCACGCGGTCCATGTCGATGAGTCTCGGGTGCTTTACGGCGTTCTGCACGGCGTCTTTTGTTATCTCGTGGAACTCTATCCTTTTGATCTTTGTTTTTCCGTCGATAAGATATGAAAGGTGCCAGGCGATGGCTTCACCTTCACGGTCAGGGTCGGGAGCCAGAAGGACCATTTTGGCAGAAGAAGCGGCGGACTTCAGTTCTTTTATGATCTTTTCTTTTCCCTTGATAGTGACATAATCCGGCTGGAAGTCTTTTTCAATATCGACTCCGAGCGATTTTACCGGCAGGTCCCTCACGTGGCCGCCGCTTGCCCTAACGCTGTATCCTGTCCCGAGGAACTTCTCGAGTGTTTTTGCCTTTGCAGGTGACTCGACTATTACAAGTGTTTTGTCCAATTAAATCTCCTTAGCACATAACAATTTTTGACTATAACAAGAAATATGAGGTCATGTCAAATTCCGCAGGATCTCCTCAGCTTTTTTTTGCGCGGCAAACATAGCCTTTTTAAGGCTTTCGGGGTCTTTGTCATTCACATAAGAATCGTCCAGATAGATCACTGCTTTGCCGTACGGGAGAGGGATAATATATTTATCCCAGCGCAGGCGCGCGGTGATCTTTTGTGACGCGGCAAATCCGACGGGGATGATTTTCTTATTCGATCTTTGAGAGAGGAAAAATATCCCGGGCTTTACCTCGAACAAAGGGCCTTTGGGCCCGTCAACGGCGATGACGATATTACAGCCTTCCTCAAGGCAGTTTAAAAGCTGGACAGTTGCGACCGCGGATTCTTTTTTGTTCTCATCATAGGGGACGCGCACTATTTTGTTGCCGTACGGCTCGACAGCTTTTGTAAAAATATCCCCGCGCGACCCTTTTGCGGTGAGGACGACCATGTTCTTAAAGGGGTTCGCATCGAACATCACAAAAGTGCTTTGGTGCCAGACCGCATACAGGGCATTATCCTTGATGTTCTCAAGGCCGCAGATCTTTACTTTCAAGGTCCTGTTCACGGCCCTCATGACAAAATGTATAAGCCGCGCGGAGATGTTCACATACAGCTGTCTGATCATTTGTTCCTGTCAAAGAAAGAGGCGATCTTTGTCCTTTCGATCTTTACGATACTCGGTCTTCCGTGGGGACAGGTGGAAGGATTTGTCGTGGAATAAAGGTCTTTGATAAGCGCCTGCATTTCTTTCCGCTCCAGCGGGTCTCCCGCCTTAATGGCGCCATGGCATGCGACAAGTTTAAGTATCTTATCTTTTACTTCTTCCGTCTTTTTTGTCTTTCCGTCTTCCTCAAGCTGCAGGGCAATGTCAGAGACGGCCCCTTTTATATTTATTCCGGTAGTGTCCGACGGAATACCTTTTATCCTTAAACAATTCTTGCCGAAGACCTCTATGTCAAATCCGATCTCTTTTAAGATGTTGATACTACCCTCGATAAGGGAGAACTCTTTTATTCCAAGTTCGATCACTTCGGGTATCAGGCAGACCTGGGAGTTTTTCCCGTCGCTTTTTGAAGACCTCAGCTTTTCATATAATATCCGCTCATGCGCGGCATGCTGGTCAATGAGGATCAGGTCGCTTCCGTCAACGCAGATTATATAGGTATTGGCGAGCTGCGCGATGGGATAGGGAACCTGATCTTGGGACTCGACGGCATTTTCTGACAACAGATCAGCATCGATCAGATTTCCGGGCCTGCTTAGAGTCGGGCTTAATACTGTTCCGCCGCCGGAGATCATTATCGGCTCTTCGATCCATACCCTCTGCATCTCAGATGTCCATCTTTTTTTATCAGGGATATAAGGTGTTGAGATAAGTTTTGCGGGAGAAATATCTATCAAAGCATCCTTCACGGCTTCAAAGACACTTCCCATCACATCTTTTGTCTTTTCAAATTTTATTTCTTTTTTTGCCGGATGGACATTGACATCGATTTCATCCGGGTCGATCCTGATGAACAGTATTGCCACGGGATGCCGGTCTTTTGGTATCAAATTGCTGTACGCGTTCTCGACGGCTTTTGATATGAGATAGTTTTTAATATATCTGCCGTTCACAAAGAACAGCTGGTATTCTTTGTTGAATTTTGTCACGGCAGGCTTGCTGATGTAACCCGTTATGTCCTCACGGCCCAAAGCCAGAAGATCCTTTGCAAAGGCCGGGCCGTATACGCTCGATATCGCATCAAGAAGGTCTCCGTTGCCTGAAGAAGAGATGATCTCTTTACCGTTCGATATAAGTTTAAATGCGATCGACGGGCTGGACATGACGAATTTCGAAACAATATCGGTTATATGATTTTGTTCGGTCTGATCGGATCTCATATATTTCATTCTTGCCGGAGTGTTGAAGAACAGATCTTTTACAATTATTGAAGTTCCTTTCGGACAACCGGTTTCTTTTTTCTCTATCATCTTCCCGCCTTCAACAGAGATTTTTGTTCCGGAAGTCCCGTCATTTGTCAGCAGTTCCAGCCTTGAGATGGCGCTGACAGAAGGAAGGGCTTCCCCGCGAAAGCCGAGGGTCGAAATATTAAAGAGGTCGTCGATACTGCTTATCTTTGATGTTGCGTGGCGCTCCAGCGAAAGCAAAGCATCCTCTTTGTTCATACCGGAGCCGTCATCGGTCACCCTGATGAGGCTTTTCCCGCCGTTGTGGACCTCGATGTCTATTCTTTTGGCCCCTGCGTCTATCGAGTTTTCAACGAGTTCTTTCACAACGGAAGCCGGCCGCTCCACCACTTCCCCGGCGGCTATCTTTGAAGCAAGTATTTCATCAAGGATACATATCTTATTGGCCATATATATTACTAATAATTCTATCATGTAGCCAGGGCCAAACTGAAATCGGGGCAAGAATCTAACGATATATATTCAGAATAAATTATTTACATAATTTAAATCAGGTAAAATACTGGAGTAACAGATGACAGGTAGGATTTCACAAAAAATCTTCAGGAAGGCATTTCCAAGGCTGTTGTCATTCAATACTACCGATATGGATGCGCGGACTATTTCTGGGGATATTTGCAAAAGAATGGGGCGAAGTGGTGTTCCTGTTAATGACAGCACTCCTTTGATCGTCGAGCATGGCCTTAACGAGATCATCAGATGGAGCAATCTTCAGACGGCTTTTAAGGGAAAGGATATCCAAATAGATCATACGGACCTCGTCCATCTGTTGAGCGGGACGGTCCACAGGTCAGGCTGGCCGGACAAGATATATAAATATAATACGGTAGTGGAATCCGGTGCAATGAAAAATCTGTTCAGGAGGTTCGTAACAACAGGCATGACAGGTCAGGGGTGGGGCTTGCTTCTTCCAGGGGCCATACTTCCTGAACATTTTATTACTCTGGGTACCGTGGGGGTCCGCTTGTATGCAGAAATGATAAGACAAGAAATAATTGACTGGAATTCCGTCATTAGAAATTTTATTCAGAAAGAGGGCGCATTCCAATTAAATACCGAGACTCTGTCGGATGAGCCGCAAAGATTTTCCGACTATCTGGATTACCTGAAAGCAATTGCGTATATGAAGTTGAGCGAGCTTCAATACGGTTTTCCCGCGTTTTATAAGCTTGGCCCTTTTACCGACCTTGAGCTTGTACGGATCGCAGACCCTGAAAGGACAGCCGCTCTTGCCGGCCTGAATGTCGCAGCAGGCAATATATGTTTTGTGATCCCACGGCCCGACAATCTTGTAGGACAATATTTTACGGCTGTCGATACGCAAGAAAATACACTTGGAGTATTTGCATTTGATGCGTCTGAGCGCTCCTGTTTTTCAAGATATGACTACGGCGACGAGGAAAAAAGACAGTTTGATCTGAACAACCGCAAAAACATGAAAAGACAGATACAGCCATTTCTCAGCAGGCTGGCAAAATTTGTCAGTGACTACATGACCGCTGCCGGAGATACTGGTACTCGGCATAAGATAGTCTTTAACCCCATAGAAACAGAGATGATGGGGCCGGCGAGGAGCATAGAACTGGTCATACCCAATCCCTGGCAAAAGGGGAAGACCCTGACCTGCCCGATAACATTTCTCAGGCTCGAAAAAAATAAAAAGTGTGTTCTACGCGCTGAAATAGGGACTTTCCCGGATTCAGATGTAAGAACGATTGTAATAACCCTAAAAATAGATGGTACAAAAACTGAAAGAAAATACTATTTTATGGGAGACAACAAGAAACAACATTTTTCGCCGGTATTCAACGGCAAAATAGACGACAGGGGAAGGGTAAGAATACCAGCTTTGTTCACGCCTATGCCGTGGGACAATCATGCGAACAAATTGGTGTTTACGTTCCCGCAATCCTGATCAGCCTGACAGCCCCTTTAGCAGTTTTTCAAATCCCGGGAAAGAAGTGGCGATGCAATCCGTGTCTTCGATGACAACATCGTCTTCCGCTGCAAGAGCGGCAATAGCGAGCGACATCGCGATCCTGTGATCACCATGGCTGTAGCAGAGCGCCCCTTTTATTTTATTTTTACCTTGGATGATGAGGCCGTCTTCTTTTTCCTCGACCTTGATGCCGAGCTTTTTTAGTTCCCCTGATAAGGCCGCTATCCTGTGGCTTTCTTTTACCCTGAGCTCTCTTGCATCGCTTATAGTTGTGACCCCTTCGGCGAACGCGGCAGCGACCGCGATCACCGGTATCTCATCGATTATCCGCGGGATAATATTCCCTGACAGGTCAACGGCTTCCAGATCGCTTGATCTTGCGATGATATCTCCGCGGGGCTCCCCCGATAATATCGTTTCATTTTGGATCTCGATCTTTGCGCCCATGCGGTGCAGGACATCGATGATACCGGTCCTTGTGGGGTTTAACCCGACATTTTTGATCAGGACCTCCGAACCGGGCACGATAAGCGCGGCGACGATAAAAAATGCGGCCGAAGAAATATCCCCTGGTATCCACACGGAAGCAGGCCTGATATTTTGGACTTTACCGATATGGATGGTATTTTCTTTTTTTGTGAAAGGTATCCCGAAATGCCCGAACATCCTCTCGGTATGGTCCCTTGAAGCGGCCGGTTCGGTTATCCTTGTCACACCCTCGGCAAAAAGGGAAGCGAGCATCAAAGAAGATTTTATCTGGGCGCTTGCGACCGGAAGGACATAATCTATAGATCTCAGGTTCCCTCCCTTTATCTCGAGGGGGGCAAAGTTGCCGTTCTCTCTGCCCGTGATGCGCGCCCCCATATTTCTGAGCGGCTCCACGACGCGCAGCATCGGCCTTTTTTTGATCGATTCGTCCCCTGTTATCATCGCCTGGAAGGGCTGTCCCGCGAGTATGCCAAGGATCAGCCTTATCGCAGTTCCGGAATTTCCGGCGTAAAGGATGTCTTTCGGAACGGAAAGTCCCGACATCCCTTTCCCGTCCACAATATAGGCGTTATTTAGGTCCTTATCTTTGGTGATCCCGATCCCCATTGTCCTGAAACACTCGACAGTCCTCATACAGTCTTCCGCTTCCAGGAAATTTTCGATGAGGCATTTGCCGTCCGATAAAGCAGACAGCATTATCGAACGGTGAGAAATGGATTTATCGGCCGGGACAGAGATCTTTCCCCGGATACTTTTTGCCGGCGACATCTCAAGCTGCATACATATCCGTCCTTAGTTTTTTTGCTTTTTCAAGCTCCGCGGTGATCTTTTCGGCGTCGCCTTCTTCGATGACGGCCTCTATCTTTTCGAGTGAAGCCTTGAATTCTTTGATCATTTTTAGTACGGCTTTTTTGTTGGTCGTGAACATGTCGCGGCCCATCTCGACACTGCCGGCGGCAATGCGGGTAGTATCCCTGAACCCGGAAGAGGCAAGGGCCAGCATCTCGGTCTTTGCTTCTTTCATGTCGCAGACCATGTTGACAAGGCTGGCCGCGACAGCGAGCGGCATGTGGCTGATCCCCGCCACGGCGATGTCATGCAGGTCGGGCGGAATGACCGATATCCTCACATCGAAATTTTCTATGAACGCGATCAGTTTTTTTAAAGCTTCTTTGTCTGTTTTACCGGTCGGAGTAAGGCAATAGTTCGTTCCTTCAAAAAGGAACTTTGTCGCGGCCTTGATCCCGGAGCGTTCCGATCCCGCCATAGGATGGCCTCCGATAAAAAATATCCCTTCCGGAGAAATACTTTCAAGTTCCCCGACTATCTCAAGTTTAGAAGATCCCACATCGGTTATTATGCAACCTTTTTTTACCACCGGAAAGATCGTTTTCACTATCGGGACTATGGTCCTGATCGGAGTGGTCACAAATACGAGGTCTGCGTCCCTGGAGGCTTCGATCGGGTCGATAGTGAATTCATCAAGCGCTTCTTTTGCTTTTGCTTCTTTCAGATGATCGGCGTTGCGGCTTACCCCGATGACTTTCTCGGCGAGGTCTTTGTTTTTTATCGCCATCCCGAGCGAACCGCCGATGAGGCCCATGCCGATTATCGCGACGGTCTTTATTTTATCCATTAGAATACCCCCTTAAAGAACTTTGACGGAAGCGTGTATCCCTTTTCGATCTTTATCCTGCTCTTCTCGATGGTTTTTTCAGAAAACTTTTTTATCCCGCCTTTTTCGATGCCCGTGCCGCAGACGGCGAAAGGCACCATTCCCCTTGCGTGAGTCTTGATAGCTATCGGGGTGGGGTGGTCCGCTGTCACAAGGACCCTCCATTCTTTAAAATCCCTGACGCCCTTTAATATAGTTTCCACTACCATTTTGTCAAAGTCCTCTATCGCTTTTATTTTTCCTTTGATGTCGCCGTTATGGCCGCACTCGTCGGGAGATTCAACGTGGACAAAGACAAAATCCTTTACTTTTAACGACTGCAGGGCATACTCCGCTTTTCCTTTGTAATTTGTGTCCAGGTATCCCGTGGCGCCCGGCACATTTATGACATCGAGGCCCGCATAGACGCCGATGCCTTTTATCAGGTCGACAGCCGTGATGACCGAGCCCGTGACATTATATTTTTGTTCGTAGGTCGGCATCGAAGGCTTTACTCCCTGTCCCCAAAGCCAGATCTGTGTCGCGGGCTTCTGCCCGGCTTTTACGCGTTTTTTATTGACCGCGGAACTTTGCAGGAAAGGGATGGACCTCTGCATCAGCTCGTTCAAGAGCGATTCTCCCTGGCCTTTCGGAAGATAAGCACCAATATTTTTGCCGCTGATATCATGCGGCGGCGTGCACTCGGCCTGGCGCGGGCCGTTCTTGATAACGCAAAGGTGGCGGTAGCTGACGCCCGGATAAAATTTCACCTCATCGCTTGAGAGTTTGGAGTTCAGTTCGAGGACCATCTTCCTTGCTTCGGCAGTTGTGACATGGCCGGCGCTGAAGTCATCCATGACCCCGTCTTTTATTGTCACGAGGTTGCACCTGAAGGCTACATCATTCTCTTCAAGCGCCACTCCCATGCTGGCGGCCTCGAAAGGGCCTCTTCCCGTATAATATTTCAACGGGTCGTAGCCGAACAGGCTTAAGTTCGCGACATCAGAGCCTGGAGGCATGGAGCCCGGAACAAAGTTAGCCATCCCGCAAACTCCGGAACTCGCGACTAAATCCATATTGAGAGTTTCGGCCGCCTGAAGCGGTGTACTGCCGCCGAGTTCTTTTAAGGGCCTGTCAGGCATCCCGTCACCCACGAGGATGATATATTTCATTAGTGCTTTATCCTTTCTTTCCCCTCTATGATAACCTTTTTCTTGCCCGGCTTGTCGTCCTTGAAAAAGTCATTAAATGTCGGAATATCCTTAGGCATTATCCTGAATACTGTCTGCGCCGTGAACTCAAGCGCAGGCTTTAAAATATTCAATGTCTGGGAAGTCTTTAACGGGGTCGAAATATTCGGCGGGAGCGGGAATATTATTATGATCTGGAGAGCTATCCAGACAATGATAATACCTTTGGCAAAACCGATAGCGCCTCCGGCAAGAGAATTAACGGGTCCGAGAAAGCCTCTTCCGATCAGTCGGTGCAAAAGATAGCCTATGAGACTGGTGATAAGATAAACCCCTATAAATACAAGCAAAAAACTGATCGTATAGACCAGATTGCCGGGAAGCTTGATATAGCTTGTCAGGTAAAGAGAGACATCCCTGTACCAGATAAAACCGAGCCAGATGGAGACCCCGAGAGCGATGATGTCAAAGATCGACCTTATCATGCCGCGCAAAAAGCTGCGGATAACGGTCAAGCCGAGGATAACGAGAACGACAATATCTATCCAGTTTAGGTTCATAAAGACAAGTGACTAGCGGCCTGTGACCCTTGACTTGTACCGGACACCGGTCACGAGCTGCCGGGCACTAGATTTTCCCTTTCACTTTCAACTCTTTTTTTAGATCTTTAAGTTTCTTGGTCAATCCGGGATACTTCAACGCGAGTATCTGCGCCGCAAGGATAGCCGCGTTCTTGGCCCCGTCCACAGCCACGGTCGCGACAGGGATCCCCGGCGGCATCTGTACTATCGAATATAGAGAGTCAAAACCGCCGAGGGCCTGGGACGATATCGGAAGTCCGATAACGGGAAGCGTCGTATATGAAGCGATGATTCCCGGCAGGTGCGCCGCCATTCCTGCGCCGGCGATGATCAGCTCAAAGTCCTTGTCGGCATTCTTTGCAAAAGCCATGACTTTTTGCGGGGTCCTGTGTGCCGAAGCAATGATCAGTTCGTGTGTTATGCCGAATTTATCAAGAAGCGCAAGCCCCGCTTCGATCTTCGGAAGGTCACTTTTACTGCCGACAATGACGGCGATCTTCGGCTTTTTCATGCAATTCTCCTTTGTCTGAATATTATATATTATTATCACTTTTAAGTAAATGAATTGTTGTTCCTAAACGCTGATCTTTGCCTGTAAAGGCCGGCGATGTTATACTTTATTTGGCCATGAAATATCTATATCTTATTGGCAATCCTGTCGGGCACAGCATCTCGCCGCAGATGCAAAATGCCGCGCTAAAATATCTCGGGCTGGACTGCAATTATGAAGCGATGCTTGTGCATGACGAAAAAGATCTCGCGGAAAAAATATCAAAGTTCAGGCTCGGCAACGTTTTAGGCTTCAATGTGACAGTACCCTTCAAAGAAGCGGCAAGCAAATATATCGATTCTACGGATGCTGCTTCAACTATCATAGGGGCTGTAAATACCGTAAAGAACCGGAACGGCAAATTGTCCGGATGTAATACCGACTCAATAGGCTTTATCGATTCTCTTGAAAATGACGCGAAGATCGATCCATCTGGCAAAAACGCCGTCATCCTTGGAGCAGGCGGCGCGTGCAGGGCATTGGTATTCGGCCTTTATTTTAAAAAAGCGGCCAAAGTCTCGGTATTTGATATTGACAGACAAAAGGCGGAAAAACTGATAAAAGACATGTCAAAATATTTTGGCAGTCTGCAGTTAATAAAAGACAGCGCGGAACTTTCAAGGGTGATCACAGCGGCGGATATTTTAGTGAATGCTTCTCCTGTCGGTATGTACCCGAAGGTGAACGCCTGTCCGGTCGGGGATGATTTCCCTTTTCATAAAGACCTTTTCGTTTACGATCTTGTCTATAATCCGGCAGAAACAAAGCTTGTAAAGCTGGCGAGGTCAAAAGGCGCTAAAGCGATCACAGGTCTCGGGATGCTTGTGCGCCAGGGCGCGGCTTCCCTCGAGGTCTGGACTGGCAAAGGCGCTCCGGTCGAGATAATGTGGGCAGCGGCAAAGAAAGCCCTTGGCTTGTAATAACCTCTCACTGTTGAAAAATCCTACACCTCACCCCGCCCTCGCAGGCTCGGGCACCCCTCTCCATCTTTGATGGAGAGGGGAAAGCGCGAAGCGCAGGGGTGAGGATGGCGGGCAAATTGCTCATGACCTCTTCAAAAGGAGGGAAAAGCATGTCAAATCCGAGCATCATACAATTCTTTTCATCCGATAAGAAGCTGAAAATATATAAAATACCGGTCTTCACCATTAAGTCTTATAAAGAACTCAAGGATAAACGCGGAACCACTTACGTTTTGGACCTTTTTATCGAGGTCTGCAGGGAAAACCAGTGTCATTTCCTGGGGCTTTCGTCGGAGCACGGATATATCCATGCTCTGCTGGGCTTCAATCATAAAGGAAGGTATGAAGAAAGAACATCCTCAGCAGCAGAATTTAAATGGAGCGACCACGCTTGTAAATGATCTTATAGAAAAAGCGGTCGGGATAGGTGCAAGCGATATCCACCTTGAGCCGACCCAGCACAATCTGAAGGTGCGTTTCCGTGTCGACGGGATACTGCAGAACGCTGTGACTGTCCACAGGTCGATGATATCTTCGGTCGTCTCCCGCGTAAAAATCATGGTGGACCTGGACATCGCCGAGACGCGCCTTCCCCAGGACGGGAAAACGCATCTTTCTATGGGCGGCAAAGAGATCGATATCAGGGTCTCGACGATCCCTGTCATATTCGGGGAAAAAACCGTTCTGAGGCTGCTTGACAGGAACAGTATTTTAAGGACCCTTGACGATCTGGGAATGCAGGAGGAGGACCTGCATAAATATAGAAAGGTCATCAACAGGCCGCAGGGGCTTGTGCTTGTGACAGGACCGACGGGTTCGGGAAAAACGACGACGCTTTACGCGTCCCTGAACGAGATAAATTCACCGGAAAAGAACATCATCGCCATCGAAGATCCCGTCGAATATCAGCTCCCGAACATAAATCAGACGCAGGTAAATTACAAGACGGGATATTCATTTGAAAAAGGTCTCCGCTCTATACTGAGGCAGGATCCGGATATCGTCATGGTAGGTGAGATCAGGGATGAAGTGACCGCGCGTATCGCCGTGCAGGCGGCGATGACAGGGCACCTGGTGTTTTCTACTCTCCATACAAATTCGGCGGCAGGAGCGATAGAGCGGCTCACGGACATGGGGATAGAAAATTATCTTATAGCATCTTCTTTGTCCTGTGTCATCGGGCAAAGGCTTGTCCGGCTTTCGTGCCCGAAATGCAGAGAATGTTCTTTTACCGGGTTCAAGGGCAGGACAGGGATCTACGAGATAATATTTATCAGCGATGAGATACGGAACCTGATCTCAAAAAAAGCCGAAAGAAAATCCCTGGAAAAAGCAGCCTCGTTAAAAAATCTTTTTGAGGCCGGGATAGAGAAAGCAAAGGACGGCCTGACAACAGAGGAAGAAGTCCAAAAAAGTGTCTGCCAAGACCAATGACAGCTTAATCGTTTATTTTGAAAATAGAATTGAGCGAGATCTCTTTGTTAAGCAGGTCGATAGTAAATCCGACTGTCTTTCTGTAAACATTTTTTACGATATCACCGAAACAATAAATATAGCCATATGGGCATGTCTTGCAGACTTCAAAAAGACTTCCGGGAGCCGTGCACTCAGTGTCAGTTAGATAGATGCATTTTTTCGGTGAACGCTTGTTTTTGATCGTCGCGTGATACGAAGAGATCACGTCTTTCGAGAGCGTGCGGATATCGGTTTTTTTGTCTATCAGTTCTGTACGCATATATGTCTTTTATATCTATCGGCATTTATCCGGGAAATTTCAGTCAAATATGGAATGGCATGACAAAACAGGGAGGTAACATTTCCGCTATAAAACAAATGATTCTTATGCTATATTTTAACTGATGTTAAAAAATGTTATTTTAACGGTATTGACGGTTATTTTTGCTGTTTCGACCTTCTTTCTGGGATGCGCCGCAGCGCTTTTTCTCATAACATTAGGTTGCCCCAGAAAAAAGGCCTTTGAAGATATCTCACGGCCCTGGGCAAGAGCGGTATTGAAGATCGCCGGCATACGTCTTTTTGTCTCCGGGAAGGAGAACTTATGCTTTGACGGGCCAAAAGTGATCGTCTCAAACCACCAGGGCAATTTCGATATCCCGATCCTGATCGCAGCCCTCCCGATAAATTTCAGGTTCCTGGTAAAAAAAGAGCTGTTCAGAGTGCCGTTTTTCGGATGGTATATTAAGAACAGAGGTGATATCTCTATCGACAGGGAAAAAGGACAGAAAGCCCATAACACGCTGAAAATAACGGCTGAGACCGTAAAAAAAGGAGAGCCGGTGCTTATCTTTCCCGAAGGGACCAGGAGCCGTGACGGAAAACTCGGGCAGTTCAAGAGGGGAAGCCTCGTGCTCGCGGCTGATTCAGGCGCGAAGATCGTTCCGGTGGGCATAACCGGAAGTTTTAATATCCAGAAAAAAGGGGGCTTTTTTATAAACCCCGCAGAAGTGCGCGTGAACATCGGAAAACCCGTTGATTTAAATGAGAACTGCAATGCCTGCGAGACTATCAATGCCGGTAAATTAGAGACAATTCGCGACAGCATAATTTCCTTGATAGAAAATAAATAAAAGTGTATAATTATGCCACGATATAAAAAGATCATCGCGGAAAACCGCAAGGCTTTCTTCGATTTTGACATATCAGAGACCGTCGAAGCGGGGATAGTGCTCCGCGGGAGCGAAGTAAAGTCCATCAGGAGGGGAAGCATCAACCTGAAAGACAGTTTCGCGCGCCCTGAAAAAGGGGAAATGATGCTGTACGGTATGCACGTAAGCCCGTACAAATTTGCCGGAAAAGATGATATGAACCCCCTGAGGACAAGGAAGCTGCTTTTAAAAAGGACGGAGATTAAAAAGCTGGCCGGCAGGGCGACCGAAAAAGGGCTGTCGATAATACCGTTAAAGATATACTTTTTGGGAAATTACGCGAAGATTGAACTGGGCATCGCAAAAGGGAAAAGGCTGTACGATAAAAAGGAAAAAATAAAAAGAAGAGACCTGGACAGGGACATGGGGAGAGAATTAGTTGACAGGAATAACCGAGACAAAACCCGCGGATAAAGCGCAGAAGAACAAGAGCAAACCGGGGGAGGCCGGCAGAAAACCGAAAAACCGGTCGTTCACGGGACTTGATCTGGCCAATACCGTGAGGAACATGTTCAGATCGGAATGTCCGGGCATCGGAGAAGCGAGCGCGATGAAGCTGGCGGTGCTGCTGACAAAAGCACAAATAAAGGGAGATCTAGAGAAAACTTAAAGAGGTGAAAGAAAATGGTAAAAATCCCAGGTTCGATCCCGGCCCCGGTCGTCCCGCCGATGCCGCCTAAAAAAAAGGAAGAAGCGACTGAAGTACAAAGGCCGATCACTCCCAGCCGGACTTCCATCGCCAGGGAGCTGTTCGAACTTGACGCGAGGGGCATCGCCGTAAGGATGGCGGCATTGGCCCATGACGCGAAGGAAAAGGAACTGTCTTTTGACGAGATAGTTGAAAAAGTAATAAAAGAGACGGGCATCGTTGACGCGCAGGCGGCGATGGAAGAAGGCAACAGGAAATTGCAGAAAGAGATCGAGGACGAGATCGATAAGATAAAGAAAAATAAGGACCTTATGGAAGAAGCGTATTCATGGGAGGAACTTGCCGATATCCTTGAGAACAGCATGACGCAGGACCAGATCAAAGAGTTCGTGGGCATACTGGAAAAAGAAATTCAGACAAAGAAATAAAGGAATACCGAGTCGGGGGGCTATAAGGGTCTCGACGGGAAGGGGGAGGTCTTAAGTGCAGGCCGAGGTGCTGTTCACCTCGTAAAACTAACAGCAAAACATAAGTGCAGAAACACTTAAAGATCTAGTCGGTCGCGTTCAGTGGGTAGTCTGCAATGCAGATGTTCTCGCTGGATCGCCGGCTTTCAGCCTCTCATAATTTAGGGGCTGCGTCTGCCGGATCTTTCGGCCGGTCCGGATACAGGCGTCATATGACCGGATACCCGATCATGCGTTCCTTCGGTATGAGCGGGAAAACAAGACAGCAAGGATAGTTCCTGAGGTTGCCCCGTCCTTGGTTTACCCCGGGAGCGAAACTAAAAAAAGGGCTAAGCTTGTAGGTCTTAAGATCTAAAACTTTTCGGACGCGGGTTCGACTCCCGCTAGCTCCACCATGAAGTATTTGCTGCGCTTCGCTTGCAAAACTTCATGGCAGGCCGGATCAAGAAATAAAGGAATGAAGTGATCGGCAAACCGGACGCAGCAAATTACTTCATGGTCCATTGATCACGATCAAAAATAAATGACACAACACCACGTTTATGTTCTTCAAAGTGAAAAAGACAATAAATTTTATATTGGTTATACAATAGACCTCGCCAGAAGGTTGAAACAGCATAATGATGGCGAAGTGGTATCTACAAAACCACGAAGGCCACTAGAGCTTATTTTTTACGAAGCCTATCTTAATCAAAAAGACGCTTTAAGAAGAGAAGATTATTTTAAAACAACAGCAGGCAAAAGAGCATTAAAGATAATGTTGAAAGAATATTTAAAAGGGAAATTACTCCCGGCTTAAAATATGTTTTTTTGTTGCTATTCCTCTAGCCAGGTAATCTTATAGTCATATATTGCTACAGATTCAGTAGAGGAGAGAGCAAAAAATACCGCCTCAAAAGGGGCTCTTATATCGGGAAGAATATCTCCTAAACTTGCAGGGAAACCGCGTCCCGTATCTTTGATAGTTTTCTTTGTTGAATCGCTATAAACAGTAAAGGCAACTTGAGAATTATAAACAGTGTTATTTCCAGTGTTTTTAATATACCCTGACAAATAGGGAGCCCCATAACTTTTTACACCAGCCGAAATTGCCCCGTCAATTTCTAAATTTCCAATTTTTGGAGTATTTACTGTTTGGCAGCCCGATAAAAACAGTGCAAAAGTGACAAGCAGCAACATTTTTCGCATATATATTTCCTCATCAAAAAAGATACTATCGGTTGTTTGTATATATTACCACAATGGATATGATAGTGTCCATACAAAAATATATGCGAGCAACATCATTTTATAAGCCGGATCACAAATTGCTGGAAACAATGGCAAAAGAGCTTAAACGGTTAAGGAAAACAAAAGGGCTAACGATCGAGGAGCTTGCGGAAATATGCGATTTACACAGTAAATATATTCAAACTATTGAGAGGGGCACGAGAAATATTTCTTTGTCTGTATTTGTCCAGATATCAAGAGCTCTTCAAATTGCTCCAAATGTTTTGTTGGGGCGCATCTTACATCAGAAATAATATCATTCTAAAATATTTTGATATATAGTTGGTGAAATATGTAGATCATAAATCGATGTTATAATTTCATGAATGCATCCATACGAAGAAGACCAAAATAAATTCTTTGGCGATCTCTATAAAAAACACGGTTATAGCCATAAATCACTGTGCTGGGAAACGCCTTTTACTCAGCAGGCAAGGTTTATCGAGCTTCTTAAGATATGCGCCATGGTCAATACTTCCGGGACCATTACCATACTTGATTTTGGCTGCGGGCTCGGGCACCTCTATAAGTTCATAAAAGACCAGAAATTGATAGAGAACTGGAAACTGGATTATACGGGAGTCGATATAAATAAAGACTTTATTGAAGCAGCCAAAAGGGAAATGCCGATGGTGAAATTCAGGATAAAGAATGATTCCGTTTACAGTGAAAAATATGATTTCGTGCTCGCTTCAGGTCTTTACAATTTGAAGTTCTCCGAAGATTTTGATATTCATAAATATTACACAGAGGAGCTGATTAAACTTTTTGCAATTGCACAAAGAGGGGTAGCTGTAAATTTTCAAAGTAATGGCGCGATCCCTCTTATACCGAAACATCTGCTCGAGCAGGAAAAAAAGAAGTTTTATTTTCATGATAAGCAGGAAGTCCTGAATAATCTGAAAAAAGTAACAGAGAATATCAAATTTGTTGACGGCTATCTTCCACACGATTTTACGGTGTATTTGTTGAAATAATACCCGCATTTTTTGACAATATTCCCCTATTATTGTAAACTGATTCTGCAATGTTCAAATTACCCTGCGGCGTATTATATATCATAAAAGCTCTTAACGAAAAAGGTTTTAAGGCCTTTCTTGTCGGTGGCAGCGTGAGAGACCTTTTGATGAAAACCCCTGTATACGACTGGGATATCACGACATCGGCAAGGCCGGAACAGGTGACGGCGCTTTTTGAAAAAGTGGTCCCGACCGGGCTCAAATACGGTACCGTGACCGTGATGCTTGAAGACGGTGATTTTGAGGTGACGACCTTCAGAAGCGACGAAAAGTATTCCGACGGCAGGCATCCGGACAGCGTCACCTTTACTGCCGATATAAAAGACGACCTTTCGAGGAGGGATTTCACCGTCAACGCCATCGCTTATGACGCGGTAAATAGCGAACTGATCGACCCGTTTAACGGGCAGACCGACATAAATTCAAAATTATTAAAGGCCGTAGGAGATCCGTTAGCGCGGTTTTTGGAGGACGGGCTCCGTTCGATGAGAGCCTGCAGATTAGGCGCGAAACTCGGGTTTGGTATCGAACAAAAGACTTTTGATGCGATCCCGAAAGCCGCCGGGACGTTCAAAAAAGTCGCTCCGGAAAGGATACGCGAAGAACTGATCAAGATGATGTCCGCAGACAAACCTTCGGTCGGTATAGAATATATGAGAAAATCCGGGCTTTTAAAGATCGTCATGCAGGAACTTGAAGAATGCCTCGGGGTCGAGCAGCCAAAGCCGTATCATGTATATGATGTCTATCATCACAGCATATATTCCTGCGATCACGCCCCGAAAGAGCTTCCTATGGTGCGGCTTGCGGCACTGTTCCATGATATTGCAAAACCCTCCACAAAAAAGGAAGATACTTTTTACGGCCATGAATCTGAAAGCGCCATTGTTTCGGAAAAGATAATGAAACGCCTGAAATTCAGCAATGATAATATTGAAGAAGTCTCAAACCTGATAAAGAATCATATGTTCAATTACACGGACGAATGGACCGACAGCGCTGTGAGGCGTTTTATCAACAGGGTAGGCATCGAAAATATCGAGGACCTGTTCATGCTGAGGATCGCTGACATGAAAGCGATGGAAAGGGATGTCGACCCCGCATACCTGAAGGAGCTTAAAAACAGGATAGAAAAAGTGATCGAAAAACAGGATGCGCTTTCCGTCTCACAGTTAAAAATTGACGGTCAGGATGTCATGAGAGAGCTTAATATCGGACAGGGGCCGAAGGTGGGGGAGGTGCTCGGGCATCTGCTGGAAAAAGTCCTGGACGATCCCAGCCTTAACGAAAGGGAAAAATTGATAGAGATGATCAGAAGACCCTGAATATTACTAAAATATGAAAAGACCATTAATATTTTTTCTATTGTTTTTTATATCTTCCGCAGTATCAGCAGGGCAGTTGATCGGTGTTTCCGTAGACTCCAAAAAGAACTCCGATTCGATAGCTATAGAACTTTCATCCCCCGTTGAACCAAAAATGTTCAAATTGAAAGAGCCGGACAGGCTTGTGATCGACCTCAAAGATACGTTCTGGGACGGCGGCAAAAAGATCCTTGATGTTGTGAGCGACAGGATATCGTCGGTACGGTGGGCGCAAAACAGCGTGCATCCCGATAATGTGAGGGTCGTGGTGGACTTGAAAATGAACGTTGCCCATGAAGTGGCCACTGAAAACAACGGGAATAAAATAATAGTTAGATTTGGCAATCCGGGAGATTCGAGCTCCGTGATCGAACGATCTCCATCGCCGGAAGCAGCCAATATTCTGGCGGCAACTATTGAATCGAGCGGGAGAAAAGCAATTGAATTATCCGTATCAAAACCCGAGTCGGTGATCGAGGAAGAAAAAACAGAAATAAGCCTGTCACCTTACAGCAAAGAAATTATACCTTCTTCAAGGATAAAATCTCCTCCATTTGCAAAACTTAAAACCTTTTCTGTATATGTGAACGGCAAGAAAATGAACATCGGAAGAAAACCTGTATTTGTTAAAAATACCCTGATGGTGCCGGCGGTAGGTTTTCTCTCTTTTTGCGGGTTCGAGACGTCTTTTGACAAAAAGATAAAAACACTTACGGCGAGACAGAGCACCGAAGTAGAGGTCAGAATGACCTCAGGTTCAAATATCATCACTGTGAACGGGAAAGAGCGTACGATGCAGGCTGCGGTTCAGAAAAAAGCCGGAAAGCTTTTTATCCCGTTGATACCGACAGCAAAATGGGCGGGACTCGGGGCGGTATGGGATAAAGGCGCAAAGGCCTTATATATTTCCCCGAGGATAACAAAGATCTCATGGGAAGATGTAGGCGGGACAAAATCCGTCCTGATGACCGCAAGCTCAAAGGTCCCGACTTTTGAAACAGAGGAAAAAGACCGGCCGATGATATTTGTCTTGAAGATACCCAATTTCATATTAGATGTTGATACGGAAAAAATCTCGGTAAAAGAAGACGGGATAAAGGGAATAAAATCCTTCCAGTCGGGCGGCGACATCAAGGTTGGAATATATTTAGAGGAAAAACAGGCGTCAAGAATAATGCAAAACGATAAACAAATTATCATAAGCTTTCCTCCGATGGTGACAGCGGTGACATTTACGGAAGAATCGGAATCGGTAAAGATCAAGATAGCTTCAACAAAACCGGTGCTTTTTGAGACGAGACGGTTGTCCGATCCGGAAAGGATAATAATAGATATCCCCGAAGCGATATACGCGGGGCCTAACCACATCGAAATAGGAAAAGGCGGGGTATTGAGAGTACGCGCGAGCCAGTTCAAAACAGACCCTGTTGTCTCAAGAGTGGTCGTTGACCTTGCAAAAGAACAGGCGTTCAACGCTGTTCTTTCGGATGACAACAGATATTTTTCTCTGGGAGTAGAAAAGGGGGACATCTCCGCACCTCAGGAGGCAAGACCTGCAAAATTGAAGAAAGAAAAGATCCTTAGGGGTAAAGTGATAGTTATCGATCCCGGACACGGCGGTTCGGATCCCGGCGCGTTCGGAGCTTCGGGAGACCGTGTAAAAGAAAAGGACCTCAACCTGGCAACGGCAAAAAAGCTTATAAGGATGCTGTCGGATGCAGGAGCCGTTCCCTTTTTGTCAAGAGAAGAAGATGCCGAGATAAGCCTTGCCGGCAGAGTGGAATTTGCAAGGAACAACAAAGCCGATATACTGATCTGCATGCATTACAACTCTTCTTTTAGAAGCGACATCTCAGGCACCGAGACTTATTATTACAATCCGAACAGCAAGCTCCTGGCCTCGCTCATCCACAGGGACATAGTTTCTGAGCTTGGACGACAGGACAGAGGTCTTGCGCAAGTGAAATTCTATGTTATTTACAATTCTCCGATGCCTTCAGTTCTGGTGGAGCCGGTTTATTTGAGCAACTCTGACGAGGAAAGGCTGGCAACTGACGCTGATTTCCAGGAAAAGGTGGCAAAAGCTATATTCGACGGTATAAAACAGTATTTTGAAGTATTGAAAAAAATAGGATAGAATTCAAGACAGAAGGGGTCTTATGACAGAAGTAAGCGTGGCAAAATCTATCGCGCATGACAGGATAGTTCCCAATGCAGGCGAGGGGCAGTCGCAGGCAAAGATAACTGCTTCGTCTCCGATAGGCATGTTCGATTCAGGGGTCGGCGGGTTGAGCGTACTGAAGGAGGTTATCAAACAGATGCCTTCGGAGGATGTGATATATTTTGCTGACACGGCGCGCCTTCCGTACGGGGGCAGGTCACCGCAGGAGATCGTAAAGTTTAATTACGAGATACTCAATTTTCTGGTATCGCAGGGTGTCAAGCTTGTGATCATGGCATGCGGTACATCTTCCTCGGTCGCTTATCCGATCGTAAAAGATCATTACAAGATACCGACTGTCTCTTTGATAGAACCCGGCGCTGCCGCAGCTGTACGGGAGACGGGAAAAGGCCGGATAGGTATAATAGCTACGCAGGCTACGATCGATTCAAGCGCCTACCAGAGGGCGATCAGAAAAATAAAAAAGGATGCTGATGTATTCGCGGCAGCATGCCCTTTGTTCGTGCCCCTGATAGAAGGAGGGTTCATCGAGGCTGATGAGACAAAAAGGGTCGCTTTGCAGTATCTGAAACCGATGCTGAAATCAGGCATTGATACGCTTGTGCTCGGCTGTACCCACTATCCGCACCTGACAAAGATACTCAGGGAGATAACCGGCATAAAAATAAAATTTATTGATCCGGCGGAGGAGGCAGTTTCACAGGCAAAGAGCATCCTTGTTTCCAAGGGGCTTGCGGCTTCAAGAGTGTCGGCCGGGACAAAAGTGAACCATAAATATTTTGTAAGCGGCAGCGCGGTACAGTTCCAGGACCTGGGGAGCAGGCTTCTGGGAAGACCGCTCCAAAATGTCAAACAAATAGCCCTTCCAAAATCGGGGAAGCGCGGCTATTTAAGGCAGGCGGCAAATGTTTGAAATAATGATCGAAGATACATTTTCAGCGGCCCACCAGCTTATAGGGTATGAAGGACCCTGCGAGAACCTTCACGGCCATACATGGAAAGTCAGTGTGCTTATTGTCGGAAAAAACCTCAATAAGCTTGGGATGCTCTTCGATTTTAAAAAGGCTAAGGCGATATTAAAAGGTACAACTGATATTTTTGATCACAAAAATCTGAACGATCTCAAAATATTTAAAAAAATAAATCCGACCGCCGAAAACATCGCGAAAATAATATACGGGTCGTTCAATAAAAAATCGGGGAAGAATAAATTGCCGTCAGGCCTCAAGGTGGCAAAAACTACGGTCTGGGAATCGGAGGTGACATGCGCGACATACAGTTTGTAAAAATGCAGGGCACGGGCAACGATTTTGTACTGGTCGATGCAGGGGCGCAGGACATGAACGGTATCGATCTGGCGAGTTTCTCCAAAGAGATCTGTGACAGGCATTACGGCGCGGGGGCTGACGGAGTGATATTGGTCCTTCCCTCGGTCAAGGCAAATTTCAAAATGAGGGTCATAAACCCCGACGGGAGTGAAGCTGAGATGTGCGGGAACGGTATCCGCTGTTTTGCCAGGTACGTCTGGGAAAAAAGCGAAGATAAAAAAGAAGTGATATCCGTCGAGACCCTTGCTGGCATAAAGATCCCTGCGGTTATAGTCGAGAACGGAGATTTCATCGGCGTCGAAGTGGACATGGGTGTTCCGGAAATAATCGCTCTGCAGGAACAGCTGATCATCGAGGGGATAAAATATAAAATAAACAAAGTTTCGATGGGGAATCCGCATTGCGTCATATTTGCGGATAACATCGAAAATATCGAGATCTCAAAGATCGGCCCGATCATCGAGAACCTTCCTCAGTTCCCTGGCAGGACAAATGTCGAATTCGCAAAAGTGATCAACAAAAAAGAAATAGAACTGAAAGTCTGGGAAAGAGGCGCGGGGGAGACGCTTGCATGCGGTACCGGCGCGTGCGCTGCGGCAGTTGCGGCCGCGTCAAACGATTTGACCGACAAAAAGGTCACGGTCCATCTTCCCGGAGGGGCTCTTAATATCGAATGGGCGGATGACAGCCATGTCATCATGAGAGGGCCGGCAGAAAAAGTCTTTGAAGGCGTCTATTCTTTAAAGTGAATCCCGTCATAGCAGGTTTTGAATCTATTGTTTGAATACCTAATGTCTTTCCATGGGCAGAGGGACCCGTGAATATTCCAGGCCCGGATACGAAAGCCATGCGGCTCCTCTGTCCCCGAATACCAAAGCTCCGCCTTTTCTCCCGTATTTTGCCGCAAGGCCGCCGTCGATGTTTATCACGAACCCTCCGGCAAGGACCTGGAATGACCCGTCCTTGCTGGGTTCGTGGCCCCTTACAATGACAAAATTGTTATGGTCAGGTATCCCGAAAGATCCGGCTATCAATCTTCTTGTCTTGTCAGTATCCTGAGGCTCCGTGTATTTTTCAAAATGGGTAAAGAACGGCTCTTTCGGCTCTTCCCATGTGCCGGAGGATTCCGGAAGCACGGCTCTGGCCGCGGTCTGCATCTGCCTTCCGTATATTGGTGACCCTGCGGTCCACGGAAGATAAGCCAGCGAGTTTATCTTTTCCTGATGAAGCTCCATCATGGTCGTGTCGCCGTGCTGCACGACATGCCTCCACGCTTCCATCGCTATCTGGATCCGTTCTTTTATTTCGAGCATGACGGCCCTTCCTGTTTTTCCGAAGAAAGGCTTGAAATCCCCGTTTTCGTCAAGGGGTATCGTCGCGTGAGTGGCGATAATACCGCAGGGATATCCCTGGTAAGGCCTGAAGGTCAGATGGATGTCGCCTTCTCCGACCATCCAGCGGACAAAATCATAAAATACCTCGTTGTTCCTGAATTCACTTGCGCAATGGTCCATCACAGTCTGTTCTTCTTCCGTAAATGTTTTTAAGCCTCCGATCAGGCGGTAAAAATAATCCGAGTCGGCTTTTAAGAGACGTTCGGGCCCCGTTAGGCGGCCGAAGATCTCCTTTTCCGGTCCACGCAATGCGTCGAAGCCCGATTTAAAAAATAAAGCCCTGCGCACCCTGAGGTCAGATTCGTTTAACCGTGTCCCCGCATGTTCGGGGAACCTTATAGGAGCCTCGGCGATTATCTTGAGATATGTGGCTGCGGCTTCCATGACAGGAGACTCTTTTGACTTTGTTTCGATCCTGTGCGAACCCGCGGGGAAATATTTTTCGGCATAGTCCTTGAGCGGGTTTAATATTATGCCGAGATCCGAGGTCAAAAATTTGATCTCGTTATACCTCATAAGCCATCTTATTAGTTCTATTGATTGGGAGGGTATGCCGAGACCGGCGTCTATCCACATTCCGTCATGATTTCCCAATACTCTTTTTATCCGCATTGTCTGAAGAACAAAGTTAGTGCCTATCGGGTCAGGCCCGTGGTCGACCTTGTCGCCGAGATCTATCGCGAATCTTATGCTGGACGGCAGAGCCGCAGAGATACTAAGTACGCTTTCAATTTCGCCGTGAGAATCTGACATAAGGACCATTCCCGGCCTGCCAATATAGCCTGGAAGAGGAATTGTCCCGGGCCTGTTTGGTAATGTCAAGGCAATCGCTCTCCTTATCAGTTGAGGGTCTATCTTTATCCTTGAATGCGAATTGCTTGTACTTCTGATCATATAGTTTTCCTTAAATAGATATAAGTAATCGAACATATATCGGCAGTATTTTTCTGAAATTTCATTTCTTTTATAAATGCGTTATAATTCTTATACTATGAAGAAAACCAACAGGATCTCTAAAATCCCTAAATACCTCTTCGCGGAGATAGATAAAAAGAAATCTAAAGCGCAGGCAAAGGGAGCGGATATCATCGATCTGAGCGTCGGCGACCCTGACCAGCCGACCCCTCAGTACATAATCGATGCTTTAAATGAAGCGTTGAAGGATCCGTCGACGCATAATTACCCTCCGTATGAGGGCATTAAGGAGTTCAGGTCGGAAGTTGCGAGCTGGTACAAAAGAAGGTTCAATGTCGAGCTTGACCCTGACAGGGAAGTGATGTCGCTGATAGGTTCAAAAGAGGGGATAGCCCATATAATGTTCGCCTTGCTCGATCCGGGCGATATCTCTCTGATCCCCGATCCTTCTTATCCCGTATACAAGATGTGCACTCTTCTCGCAGGAGGCGAGCCGTATTATATGCCGCTGACAAAAGAAAACAATTTTATTCCCGACCTGAAAGTGATACCGTCCGATATTGCAAAAAAAACAAAACTGATGTTCATCAATTATCCGAACAATCCGACATCGGCCGTGGCCCCGGAATCATTTTTAAAGGAAGCGGTGAAATTCTGCAAAAACAATGATATCGTCCTTTGCAGCGACCTCGCGTATTCGGAAGTGACCTTTTCCGGATACAGGGCCCAGAGCATCCTCGAGATACATGGCGCAAAAGAGATCGCAATAGAGTTCCATTCGCTCTCAAAAACTTATAACATGACCGGCTGGAGGATCGGGATGGCCGCAGGGAACGCCGATGTGATAAAAGCTCTCGCGATAGTAAAGACCAATATCGATTCCGGCGTTTTTAAGGCTGTGCAGAAAGCCGCGGTCCGGGCTTTGTCCGGCAGCGATGAATTTACAAAAAAAATGAACCTGGCATACGAAAAAAGAATGAAAGTCCTTATTGACGGATTGAACTCTTTGGGCTGGGAACTTCCTTATACAAAAGCAACGTTCTATGTATGGGCGCCTGTACCGGCCGGTCTCACAAGCGAAAAGTTCTGCTCTATTCTTCTTGAAAAATGCGGGGTGCTTATTGTGCCAGGCAGCGGGTACGGCAGTTGCGGCGAAGGATACGTAAGGGTCTGCATAACCGCGGAAGAGAAAAGGATCGAACAAGCTATCGCCAGGATGCGGCAAAACAATATATCTTTCAAATAGGTAAATTTAGCAATCTGCCAAATTATCCAAAAAAAGTGAAATTTTAAAAAATACCGGTCGAGAAACAAGTGGCAATGGACAAATCTTCAAAAATAAAAAGCCTCGAAAAAATGGTGAGGCAGGCTGATAAGCTGGCAGCTCTCGGGACAATGGCCGCCGGAATGGCTCACGAGATCAAAAATCCTTTGGCTTCCATAAAAGTCATGTCTCAATTAGCGATAAAAAAGATCGAGGATCCGGAGTTCAAGAAAAAATATACCGAGATAATGTCCGTGGAAATAAGCAGGATCGACAGGATAATCGAAGGAATGCTCAGCCATGCCCGCACAAAGAAGCAGAGCATTGAAGCGGCCGATATAAACGCACTGATCAAAGAGGCTTTGTTTTTCTTTGCAGGGAGCATTAAGGAGCATAAGATAAATGCGGTATTTGCTCCTCAGGAAGATATTGTGATCCAGGCTGATGCACAGCAGATATTCCAGGTCTTTTTAAATCTGATGCAGAACGCGATAAGTTCGATGGCAAAAGGCGGACAGCTGAATATTACTGCCAGAAAAACCTCGAAAAGTCATCTGCCAGGGAAAAGCGTCGTTATCACCGTGGCGGATACCGGCCGCGGGATCCCCAACGAACATCTTTCAAAGATATTTGACCCATTTTTCTCTTTGCGGTATGGAGGTACGGGTTTGGGGTTGACTATAGTGCATGGTATAGTAGAATCACATAATGGATTGATCGATGTGGACAGCGAAGAGGGTAAAGGGACCACTTTCACTATAATATTTCCGGAGAATTTTGCTGAGGAGATAAGAAGCGAGGAGCAAATTGGTCAGGAAAATAGAAACCGCGCGTCACATCGGATTTTGCACCGGGGTCGACCGGGCTTACAGGACCGCGCTTGAGGCTGTAAAGAACGGCGGCACTGTTTACATTCTCGGACTTCTTGTCCACAATTCTTTAGTCATAAAAAAACTTGAGGGCCTCGGCATAAAGAGCGTCATATCTCTTTCGGAGATCCCCGAAGGTTCTTCCGGCTCACTGATAATTTCTTCTCATGGTGTAGGGCCGAAAACATTGGAAGAAGCGAAAAAAACGGGACTTAAAATAATCGATACAACGTGCCCATGGGTCAGAAAAGCGCAGGATACGGCCCACAAGTTGGCGCAGGAAGGATATCAGGTAATAATAGTCGGCGATAAAAACCACACGGAAATCAAAGGGATAGCAGAATGGGCGGGAAAGGGTTCTATCGTGATAGAAAATGAAGGAAATATCGTAGGGTCCGTCCTGTCTAATAAGGTCGGCATAGTTGCGCAGACGACACAATCCTTTGATAACTTCAACGCGGTGGCGGAAGCATTAAGAAAAAAAATCAAAGACCTCAAGGTCCTTAATACGATATGCGATGCCACAAAAAAAATGCAAAGCGACGCCGTGGAACTCGCGAAAAAGTCCGATATCATGCTCGTGATCGGCGACAAGAAGAGCGCGAACACAAAGCGGCTCAAGGAACTCTGCGAGGAGACGGGCACTCCGACGCATCAGATACAGGACTCGAAAGAACTTGACATGGAATGGTTAAAAGGTAAAATAGCGGTCGGCGTCACGGCCGGCGCGTCCACCCCGGACTGGGTCATAAATGAAGTTGTCGCTTCCCTGAATGAGTGATATAATTTTTCTACTATGTTAAGGTTTTTAACCGCAGGCGAATCTCACGGGAAAGCCCTTACCGCCATCCTCGAAGGTATGGTCGCTAATATGGCGCTGAATGAAGATGATATTAATACCGAGCTTTTAAGAAGACAGGGCGGAATCGGAAGGTCGGAGCGGATGAAGATCGAAAAGGACTCGGCGCAGATACTTTCGGGCGTAAGAAAAGGACATACCATCGGAAGTCCGATATGCATTTTGATAGAGAACGCGGATTCATCCGACAGGGCAGCTCTTTTGACAAGGCCGCGGCCTGGGCATGCCGATCTGGCGGGTTCGATCAAATACAATCAGAAGGATCTCCGAAATATTCTTGAAAGAGCCAGCGCGCGCGAGACAGCGGCCAGGGTCGCTGCAGGAGCGATTGCCAGGAAACTCCTGTCGGAGTTCAAGATAAAGATAGAAAGCGACGTAATAGCCCTAGGAGGCCTATTGAAACAGAACGAATGGAAAGATCTTGTTGAAAAAGCGAGAAAAGAAGGCGATAGCCTAGGAGGCATCTTCGAGGTCAGGATAACAGGTCTCCCTGCAGGACTTGGCAGCCACGTCCAATGGGACAGGAAGCTCGACGGGCTTCTGGCGCAGTCCATAATGAGCATACAGGCGATAAAGGGTGTCGATATAGGCATGGGATTCGGCGTGGCGAACAGGTTTGGGTCAGAGGTCCATGATGAGATAATGATAAAGAACGGGAAGATATTCCATTCTTCAAATAACGCGGGCGGCATAGAAGGCGGGATGTCCAATGGGGAGCCGGTGATATTAAGGGCCGCCATGAAGCCGATCGCCACATTGAAAAAGCCGCTCAGATCGGTAGATCTTGCCACGAAAAAGAGCTGCGAGGCGCATTTTGAAAGGTCGGACGTATGCGCAGTCCATTCCGCCGCGGTTATCGCAGAAAACGCCGCTGCAATGGTCATCGCGGGTGTTTTCCTCGAGAAATTCGGAGGCGACAGCTTAGAAGAAACAAAAGCGCATTTCGCCTCTTTCCTGTGATATAATAATTACATAATTTAGTGATCTCTGATTTTATTTATTAACGCAATAATTCCTCGGATAGATATTCGGGGTTTTTTAAAAACAGACATTCTGGAGGTATTATTTTGTCAGCAAAACTGAGGTTATCAAGGGTCGGTTCAAAAAGCAAGCCGTATTACAGGGTCGTTGTGATGGACGAGTCCGCAGCGAGGGACAGCAAGGCGATCGAGATCCTCGGCCATTATGATCCGAGGAAAGAACCGTACGCTTTTGAAGTGAACAAAGAAAAAGTGCAGGAATGGCTTAAAAAAGGCGCTATTCCAACGGAAGTAGTGCGGAAATATCTCGGTAAGATAGGTATCATGCCGCCGGTGAACTTTGATAAGAAAAAAAAGAAGCTGCCAAAAGGCGAACAGCCGGCAGCCGAAGCCCCGAAACCCGCAGAGGAAAAGAAAGAAGATCATTGATGAAAGAGCTGGTAGAGTATATCGTAAAAGCATTAGTGGACAAGCCTGAAGAAGCAGCGGTCGCCCAGACAGATAGAGAGAACGTGACGATACTCGAAATAAAAACAGCGCCTGAAGATGTAGGCAAGGTGATCGGCAAAGAGGGCAGGATAGCAAGTGCGATCAGGACCGTCGTAAAATCAGCAGCGGCAAAACAGAGAAAAAGAGTGACCGTCGAAATCATATCATAGGAGAAAGGGGTGGAAAAATAAAATGAGTGAGACAGCGATCGAGTTAAAACGTATAGTTATGGTCAAAGCGATAGTGACCGAAGCGTTCAAGGACAACCTAGTAAAGGAGCTCGAGAGAGCGATCAGGAATATGGACGGTCAGATGCAGCAGATCGAGAACCAAAGCAAGGCGTATATGGAAGACCTCAAGAAAAAAGGCATGATGCAGCAGATAACCACGTTCAGGAACCAGTTAAACGAAGAGCGTGCAAAGATGACCGCTTCAAAGAACGATCTTTTGATGAAAGTGGAGGAAGCAAAAAAACTGGTGCTTGGGAGCGAGTTCATCCAGGGGCCGCTTGAAGGACCCGTCAACGTGAAGGTGGGCGATAATCTTTACAGGAAAGTAGGCGCCGCTGAGATCCTGGTAAAAGACGGCGTCATAATGGAAATCAGAAACATCGAATAACAGATGAGATTTGACATATTGACCCTCTTTCCCGCAATGTTCGAGGGGCCGTTCACCGAAAGCCTTTTGAAAAAAGCGAGGGAAAGAGGGTCAATCATTATTAATATCCACGATATTCGCGAAGAAACAAGCAACCCCCATAAGACAGCCGATGACAGCCCGTTCGGCGGCGGACCCGGCATGGTGATGCTTGCCGAACCGATAATAAAGACCTTAAAAAAGATCGGGACAAAGACCTCAAAGACTGTTTTCCTGACCCCTGCTGGCAAAACACTGACGCAGGATAAAGTAGTGGAATTGTCAAAACTGGACCATCTTGTCATAATTTGCGGCCATTACGAAGGGGCAGATGAAAGGATCCGGCCGTTCATCGATGAGGAAATATCCATAGGCGACTATGTCCTGACCGGAGGGGAACTGCCCGCGGCCGTACTTGTAGACGCGGTAAGCCGCTACATCCCGGGGGTCGTGAAAGAGTTGGGTTCTGTCGAGGCAGACTCTTTTTCAGGATCATTGCTAGATTTCCCTCATTACACAAGGCCGGCTGATCTTGAAGGCAGTGCTGTTCCGGAAGTCCTGCGGAGCGGCAACCATGAAGAGGTGCGCAAATGGCGAAGAAAACAGTCCCTTCAGAAGACTTTTTTCATGCGTCCCGATCTTCTGGCAATGGCAGAGTTGAACGGAGAAGACAAAGAATTCCTGAGGCAGATCGTCCTCGGAATATGAATTTTATGTTATAATTCTATTATAAACGGGGTTTTTCCATGAATATGATCAAAGAAATAAACCAGAAAAATATGAAGCCAAATGTCGAAGCTTTCGGCATCGGTGACACCGTAAGGGTATACGCTAAGATAGTCGAAGGCGACAAGGAGCGCATACAGGGTTTTGAAGGGATCGTCATCGCGAGAAAAGGCGGCAGCATCTCCGAGACATTCACGGTAAGGAAGATCGTTCAGGGTGTCGGGGTCGAAAGGATATTTCCTCTGCATTCTCCAAAAGTTGACAGGATAAAGGTCATAAAACGGGGAAAAGTCAGAAGGGCAAAATTGTACTACCTGAGGGACAGGATAGGTTCGTCCGCCACAAAGATCGAAGAAATGGCTTCCCAACAGACCGCCCAGTAGATCATTTTCAATGGAAAAGATCAGAGCCTTCATCAAAGAGACCATAGAGACCGTAGTCGTCGCGCTTTTGATAGCGCTTTTTATCAGGGCGTTCTTTATTCAGATATTCTGGATACCTTCCGAATCGATGCTTCCGACTTTCGAGGTGAACGACAGAATAATCGTCGACAGGTTATCCCTGGGACTGCCTAATCCTTTGTATGACATGAACGACAGCCCGATATTCCTCTTCAATATTCCCAACCCTCTTTACAATACGAATTTTATTTTCAGCAACGCGCGCAATATATATACATTCTCAAGGCCGAAGAGGATGGAAGTGATCGTTTTCAAATATCCTAAAGACCCTGTCGGGACAAGAAGAGATTTCATCAAAAGGATCATCGGACTTCCGGGCGAGACGGTCTCGATAAAAAACGGTTATGTTTATATAAACGGCAGACAACTCGAAGAAAAACATCCGGTAAACCGCGACAATTTCAACATGCCTGAAGTGAAAGTTCCGGAAAAAAGTTATTTCATGATGGGGGATAACCGCCCTAACAGCATGGACAGCAGGTTCTGGGGCTTTGCGCCCGAAGACAATATCATCGGCAGAGCGGTAGTGCGCATCTGGCCTCTAAATAAATTAAGTATCTTCCCCGGGATGTAAATGGTCAGCTTTAGAAGCGAGAAAGCGCTGCACAAAAAAGGTTTTTCACTTATTGCGGGAGTCGATGAAGCGGGAAGGGGGCCACTTGCGGGGCCCGTCGTTTCTGCCGCTGTGATCTTACCCAAAAATTTCGGTATTATAGGTCTTGATAATTCCAAAAAATTATCACCCAAACGAAGGCAGGAACTTTACGGGATCATTCTAAAAAAAGCCGTAGATATCGGCATCGGCATTGCGGGTGAGGCCGTGGTTGACAAGATAAACATTCTTAATGCAACGCTTCTTTCAATGAAAAGAGCGGTCCTTAATACGGGCAACCCCCCCGATTTTATACTGGTGGACGGCAACAAAAGCATTCCCGGAATAAATACTCCTCAAAAAACTATCATTGGAGGGGACGGCATCTGCGCCTCGATAGCGGCCGCGTCGATCATAGCAAAGGTAACGAGAGACAAATTGATGATGAAGATCTCAAAAAAATACCCGCAATACTCTTTTAATGAGCATAAAGGCTACGGCACAAAAAAACATTTTGAGGCTTTGGCAAAATACGGACCGTGCCCGGTCCACAGGAGAAGTTTTGCTCCCGTATCGCTTGTCACGGGCCCGTCACTTTGATAGAAAATCATTGCATAATGCGTATGACGGTGCTAAAATATTCTGACAATGGAAAAGAACGTTAATACGGATCTTCATCACACAGCAAACGGCATTCCGCTGATGTCGCTCAATGAAAATATAATGGCCGGACTTGAAGAATCACTTCGAAAAGGCCAGAAAATAGAGTTTATTCCTTTCAAAAAATGGCAGGCGCAGCGCTGCGAAAAGAACAACTGTGCAAAAAAAGAGGTTCAGGCTATATAGCTTTCTTCATAGTAGGGCCTTATCTTGAATTCTACTCCGATCTCATCCGATATATTTTTGCACTTCTCAATATCGATCCCGGGCAGGTCCACAGCCGTCAAAACGACTTTCGGTATGGTTTCCTTGGCAAGTCTTGCGAAATCTAAGATCGCTTTGTATGCTTTTTCCCCGTAGACAGACCTGCAAAGCTTATCGTAGGTCTTTTTATCATGCGCGTTCAAACTGATATCCATTTCATCTACAAGACCATTAAGATCGGCAGTAATGTTGCGGCCGTAAAACAGGTTTGCCTGGCCGTCGGTATCGACCCTGATGAAGCTGCCTTTTTCTTTTAATCCCGCGGCGATCTTCTTTAGCGTCTCAAGTCTTATCAGCGGCTCTCCGTACCCGCAGAAAACTATCTGCCGGTATTTTGAAGGATCGTTTATCAGGCCTGTCACTTCTTCCGCGTCCGGTTCCCGATCAAGCCAGAGATTATGTTTTCCTTCAAATATCCGGTTCTTATATTTGATGCAGAAAGAGCAGCGGTTATTGCACCTGTTAGTAAGATTAATATATAAAGAATCTTTTAATTCATAGATATAGTCAGCCATTTTTTGATTATAACACTACGGCGCTTAAAGCCGTTTTATCGCTTTGACAAACAATAAAAAATGAGTATACTATTATTATCCTTCATTGTTGGAGATGTAATTTATGAGCGAGTATACAATACTGATGATCGACGATGAGCCGGTCTATACCACGGCGTTCAAATTCCTTATGGAATCAAAAGGGGATTATAAGATATTCTTGGCATCTGACGCGAAACAGGGGCTTGAACTGGCAAAGGAAAAAACTCCCGACCTGATCTTCCTAGATATCATGATGCCCGGTGAAGACGGCATAGAGGTATTAAAGCGGCTCAAAAGTGATGATAAATTAAAAAATATTCCCGTGGTGATGATGACCGCGGTTGAGACGGAGCTGGCGCACAAAGAAACTTTTGCCCTTCATGCTGAAGATTATTTAAACAAGCCCCTGGAAATGGATACGGTAATAGCGAAGGTTGAGGCGATCAGGGCAAAATATAAAAAGACTTCCTAGGACCTAAGCTTCTTCTTGAAAAGCTCTTCCAGCGTTGTAGGGTTAGCCCTTCCTTTTGAAAGTTTCATTGCCTGGCCTATCAGGAATTTTACCGCCGTTTCTTTCCCGGCTTTAAATGACTCGACCGATCGCGCGTTTTCGGCGATCACCTTATCAATTATCTCAAGCAATACGCTCTCGTCCGATATCTGAGTAGCACCCGAACTTTCGACGATCGCTTTTGCGGACTTCCCGGTTCCAAGCATCACGACAATGATATCCTTAGCGGTCTTTCCCCCGATAGTGCCTTTTTGTATCAAGGCGATCATTTCCGTCAAAAGGGCAGGGGTCAGTTTTGTCCCGTCGATGCCTGTGCCCTTTGAATTTAAATATGCCGAGATATCTCCGATAATCCAGTTGGCGATGAGTTTTGGCTCCTGCAGGATCGAAACGGAACTCTCGAAAAAATCAGCCATTTGCCTGGACGAGACCAGCGTTCCCGCATCAGCGGAAGAAAGATTATATTTTTCAATGAACCTTTTATATTTATCGATCGGAAGCTCGGGGACTTGTGCCGCGATATTACTCGCCATCTCTTTTGAAACATAAAGCGGCAAAAGGTCCGGATCAGGGAAATACCTGTAATCGTGGGACTGTTCTTTGCTTCTCATCGGGCTGACCTGCCCGCTACTTTCATCGAACAATAAAGTTTCCTGTAATATTTTTGCGCCGCCATCAAGCATTGTCTCCTGCCGCCTGGCCTCGGCTTCAAGGGCTTTCTGGACAGCCTTAAAAGAGTTCATGTTCTTAACCTCTGTTTTTGTTCCCAGCTTTGCCTGCCCCTGCGGCCTGAGAGAAATATTTGCGTCGCATCTAATGCTTCCTTCTTCAAGCTTGGCATCGCACACTTCGAGATACTGAAGTATATGCGCGAGTTCTTCCATGAAGATCCTGGCTTCTTCCGGGTCCCTTATGTCCGGTTCGCTCACTATTTCCATGAGAGGGGTCCCTGTCCTGTTAAGATCGACAAGGGAATAATCCGCTCCTTTTATCCCCGAGCTCCCCTTGTGGACAAGTTTGCCGGCGTCCTCTTCAAGGTGGACCCTTGTGATGCGTATCTTCTTTGTCTGCCCTCGGACCTCTATCTCGACAAATCCGTGCTCTGCCAGCGGCAGTTCAAACTGCGATATCTGGTAGCCTTTAGGAAGGTCGGGATAAAAATAATTTTTTCTGGCAAAGATGCTCTCCTCGTTTACTTTGCAGTTAAGTGCCAGCGCGGTCTTGACCGCCAGCTCGACGGCTTTTCTGTTTATCACGGGAAGCGATCCCGGTTGTCCCGTGCAGACAGGACATATATCGGTATTCGGGGCATTGCCGAACTTTGTCGGGCAGGAGCAGAACATCTTTGATCCAGTCTGCAGCTGCGCGTGTGTCTCCAGTCCTATCACGATCTCGTATTTCATAACGGCGGTTTCCTTTTGTGATAATCCGTTTCACTTTCGAACGTGTAAGCCGCCCTGAAAAGAGTCTCCTCGTCAAATGCCCTTCCGATCATCTGGAGCCCTATCGGAAGTCCGTTATCATACCCGCAGGGGATAGAGATCGCCGGTAAGCCCGCTAGGTTCACCGGAATAGTGGCGATATCCGAAAGATACATGGAAAGCGGATCTGCGGTTTTTTCGCCGATCCCGAAGGCGGCTGTCGGCGATGTCGGAGTGATGATCATGTCCAGGTCTTTAAAGGCCTCTTCAAAATCGTTCTTTATCAAAGTCCTTATCTTCTGGGCCTTTAAATAGTAAGCATCGTAATACCCGGAACTTAGAGCATAAGTCCCGATCATGATCCTTCTTTTTACCTCCGCTCCGAAACCTTCACGGCGCGTATTCAGGTACATCTCCATGATATCCTTGTCCTTTTTTGAGCGAAGGCCGTAATGTACGCCGTCGTATCTTGCCAGGTTGGAAGACGCTTCGGCGGGCGCGATGATGTAATAGGCCGCAAGAGCGAATTTAAGTGACGGCAGAGACACCTCTCTGACGAAGGCTCCGAGGCCTTCGAGCAGCTTTACCGCATCCATGACGGATCTTTTTATATTCTCTTCGATCCCTTCGCCGAAGAGTTCTTTCGGTAAACCGAGCCTCAGGCCTTTTACATTGCGGACAAGAGACTTTGTGTAGTCCGGTGCTTTTATGTTTACGCTGGTCGAGTCTTTCGGGTCGTGCCTTGCAATGACGTTCATCAATAGCGCGGCATCAGTTACATCTTTTGTGATAGGGCCGATCTGGTCCAGCGAAGACGCGAAGGCCACAAGCCCGTAGCGCGAAACCCTGCCGTAGGTCGGTTTCAACCCGACCACTCCGCAGAAAGAAGCGGGCTGCCTGATAGACCCGCCGGTATCCGAACCCAGCGAAAGTATCGTCTCGTCCGCCGCAACCGCTGCGGCCGATCCGCCGGAAGATCCTCCCGGTACCTTTTTCAGATCCCATGGGTTTTTAGTCGTTTTGAAAGCGGAATTTTCGGTTGAAGATCCCATTGCAAATTCATCCAGATTTGTCTTTCCCACCGGGATCATCCCCGCTTCAAAGACAAGGTCGACGATCGTTGCGTTATAAGGGGGGATATAATTTTCAAGTATCTTTGATGAACAGGTGGTCGGTATGCCGTCAGTGCACATGTTGTCTTTTATGGCGATGGGAATGCCTTTTAAAGACTGGTCCATGGTTTGTGGTTCCCGGTTCGTTTGATCGTCAACCTCCTTAGCTTTCTTAAGGGCGAGTTCTTTTGTAAGAATATTGAAAGCGTTCACTTTTGGCTCGACGGTTTCGATCCTCTTATAGACCGATTCGGTAAGCTCGACGCAGCCGATTTCTTTGTTGCTAAGTTTTTTTGAAAGTTCGTGAGCCGTCAGATTATACAGGTTCATTTTTGTTATTCTTCCGTTTCAAGGATCCTGGGGACACGGAACATATTGTTTTCAACGTGAGGAGCAATGTCCAGTATTTTTTTTGTGTCTTTATACGGAAAAGCCTTGTCATCCCTCATCGGGGTCTTTTTTTCTTGTATCGATCCGGTCAGCTGCGTGTGTGCCGCAGGTGAAACGGTCTTTGTGTCCGCGGAATTTATTATATCGATATAGCCGAGAATATCGTTAAGCTGTTTTGCGAAAGATACTTCTTCATCTTCCGACAAGCCAAGCCTTGCAAGAAGCGCAACGTACTGCGTGTCTTTTTTCGAGACGCTCATGACCCAATTATATAATACTTTACTGTGCATTTCTATTTGTGATATTATGAATAAATTAAGAGTTAAAATGAAAAAAACACTTATCATTCTACTGATGATTGTGTGCGCTGGCGTTTCGATCGCGGCTCCCACGGAAGAAATCATTTCGGTCACTTCACCCGAAGCGTCGGTGGCCTCAAAGATAAACCTGATCAAAAGCGTCTATTACAAAGCCCTCATGCGCGAGAATATGGACACTCTTGAGAACTCGCTGTACGCATATAATTCTGTCCTTGCTATTGCGGATAAAATGTTGAACAGCAGCAATGTCGATAACAGGACCGCATCGTTGGTATTTCCGTTCTATATCGCGTCAGCATACAGGAAGGGGATAATCACCAACCGTTACGTCGAAGGATCGGTCATTGAGCTATACAGGCAGATCAAGTTGTTCAGCGACGCGGATAAATGGATCCAGCAAGTCCTGACGACAGCATCAAATTACAACTCGGAAAAGCGACTCCAGATATCTTCGCAAAGCCTCGGGGTTCTGTATTTTGCCAGGGCTTACAACAGGACAGGATGGGCTTTTGCGATGCTCAACGGTTCTCTGTGGAAGCGTTATGTGATCTACCCGCCGTCGGAGACCGTGAAAATGATGGAAAGAAGCATGGAAGACCTAAAAAAGATGATGGTTTCATACGGAGTGCCGTTTGAGAAAGGCAAATATTTCTATTCTTCGGATGACATTTCCTCATATATCGATCAATTGAACGGGAATTCTGTTGAATTCAAAACATTTTCGTTATGTTTCTCATATTCTGATAAAAATTCAATAGCCAAGATGCTCGCAAGACTGATAGAGGAAAACTCCGAAAAGACCCTGGAAATGTTCTACTCCCAGGAAATACGGCTCTCTTTCCAAAAAGGAAGAGCAGCCTATAGCTTCGAAGACCTCTTAAAGCCGGAGACTAAGGAATTTGCCGGGGCAATATCGAAATTACTTGCGGAGATGGAAGTAAAGTAGCCCTCACCCCAACCCTTCGGCCGCCAAAGATCTGCAAAATATATTTTACTTTGTTCCAACAACGATATCAGCCATAAAAATTTCCTGAACGAATCCGGCTTGTTTAAGAAGACTTGCAGGATATATAATTACAGGATGATCCATGTCGACACTGTATGAATGAGGCTCTAATCGAACAGTGGAACGCTTCCGTCCCCTCATAAGTGCTAAAAACGAGGACCAGCTTATTTTTTTGTCTTCAATTAACGTAATGGATGAATTTTTTTTTAGTGCACACAAGAAGGCTTTGAGCGGCGGATTATCATCCTCAGAAATTAGCGTTTCAGCACAGAAAAGCTTGCCTTTATTCCATAAGAAATAATTTTTTTCAAGATCTCTCTTGTCAGAGTCATGCCTATCTTCCCGTGGGCCTACCCATACGCCAATTCCCAATGAATCCTTGACGATATTCAATCCATTCTTTTTCATCGCTTCAATCAATCTCTCGTTTAAATCAATATATGGATCAAGAGGATTGATCCCGTCTTTTGTGGGAAAAATGCTATTCCCGCAAAAGCATTCCATTGAAAGTAATTTAACATCCATTTCACCCAATGAATATTGAACATATCTCTGAGAAGGGAAACTAGCGGGAACAACATCTTGGATATGAATAAATACTCCTCCGGGCTTCAGATACCGCACGGCATTACGCAGAGCTATCTCCAAAAAACCGATACTATCATATGAAGAATGCCCTACCCAGGCATCTGCGGTGCCATCCTTCACGGAAGACAGCGGACGGTAGGCCGAACCGGATCTCAGAATCATACCAGGTTGTGCGAACAGGTTATTAGTCCGAATAATTTCCAGGTTTATTTCGAACGGATTCCATATTCTTTTTAACGGCTCATCCAGCACGTTCCTGTAAAGGAAATTCGAGGCAGCTCCGATTTCAACGACGCAATCAGCGTTTAGCGGGATAAATTCATGAAAGGTCGGCAATTCAACAGCTCTTAATGCTCCCATAATCGGCCTTCTGTTGGTTTCGATCAAGTCTAGTTTACGCGGGTCCAACCCCGAATACCCTTCCTCTTCCTCTAAAATGGCATTGTTGACAGCTTCTTGAGAAGGTCGAACAGCCGGTCGGCCATAAAGTACCCTTCTTGCCAAAAGATCCTCTTTCAAAACAACCATTGAGGGTAATGGCGATCTGACAACAGGTTTGATAGGTCTAGACATGTTCATACTTCAATATCGTTATTTCCCGCTCGAAATTTCGTGTAATTTATATTTTAGTGGTGAACAAATCAGGCTCAGGGCAAGCGGAAAAAGGAAGGGCAGGGATTAGAAAGAGATTATTTATAGTTTTGCAGTGGATAAAATAGCCAGGTTGTAATCAGAAGTATATCCCTTTTTCAACCTGAAATATCCGGCGCATCCGATCATCGCTGCGTTATCCGTACAAAGTTCCAATGGCGGGATAATGCAAACGATCCCTTGCTTTTTGCAGTTTTCACTCATCATCTTTCTTAGAAGGCTGTTAGCTGAGACACCTCCGGCAAGCGCTATTGTTTTTACGTTATTTTCTTTTGCTGCGCGGATAGTTTTTTCAACAAGGGTTTCGATAACGGCTTGCTGGAAAGAAGCGGCAAGATCGTGAACCCTCACCCCCGTCCCCTCTCCCTTGACAGGGAGAGGGGAGTGTTTTTTGACATAATAAACGACCGCTGTTTTAATACCGCTAAAGCTGAAGTCATAACCGTCGTCCAGCATCGGTCTTTTGAAATCAACGGCACCCGGGTCTGCGGTCTTTGCGATCCTGTCTATTATCGGCCCTCCAGGATATCCCAGGCCAAGAAACCTGGATACCTTATCAAACGCTTCTCCTGCGGCGTCATCGCGGGTCCTGCCGATGGTCCGGTATTCACAATGATCTTTGACTAAAACTATCTGAGTATGACCTCCGGAGACGATGAGGCTGATGAAGGGAAAGGCTGAAGACTGAAGGCTGAAGCGCTTGCCCCGAGCGAGTGTAGCGAGTCGAGGGGCTGAAGGACTGTTTAAGAAATTCGCATATATATGACCTTCAAGATGATTTACGCCGATAAGCGGTTTCTTAAGTGAATAGGAAATGGCTTTCGCGGCCGAGAGACCGACAAGAAGTGAACCCGGAAGTCCTGGCCCGAAAGTCACGGCTACCGCATTAATATTATTGAACATAACGCCCGATTTATCCATAGCTTCTTTTATGACAGCGCTTATTGATTCGATATGCTTGCGCGATGCAATTTCAGGAACTATCCCGCCGTATTTTTTGTGGAATTCGGTCTGCGAGGAAACGATATTAGATAATATTTTCGTACCATCCTCGACAACAGCAGCGGAAGTCTCGTCGCAGGATGTTTCGATGGCTAGCAGGAACATATCAGCAATTTTCTTTCATAAAATGAATTATATCATGTTAATATTTTTGCCTTGAAATATAGAAGCCGAATAAGCCTTAAAAAGGCCTATAATATTTAAACATCAAATGTCTAAATATAGTAAGCTAATTAATTTTCCCGGATTGTTGTTGTATCAACTCTTTTACATTTATTTCCGAAGATATAAATTCAAACGGTTGCGCTTTCGTTGCCTGTTTTGTGACATCGCCAGCAAGAGTATAATTGTTGTTTAAATCGATTTTCATAGTCGGAGCGCCTTCACTTAGATCAAATTTATTTAACTCTACCCAGACAACATTGGGGCTCATTGTCGATTCGTAGAAATAAATATTATCGCTTAAATCGGCGACGCTCCTCCAGATGGTTGCTGAAGTATAGAATTTCGGATCCGACATGTCACGGAAAGGTTGGGAAACATTGCGCGTGATGCTAAAAACTCCGGCCACAGCTTCACGCAGATCTTTCGGCTTCGGCAGATATTTTAAATAATACGAGGCACGTACAAATCTGTCAGAGGCCGAGGTAGTTCCCGGCAGCGGTTTTTTTCCGCCAAAACCTTCATATTGCTTAAGGTTGGCGAGTTGCCCCTCAAAAGGCGGATCGTTGGTCATGACAGCATAGTTTCTATCGTGATGAATAACGGGATTTCCGTTGATGTATTCAATGATCGCCGAATCGCCGGCTTTATCTTCCAACGAGAGATGGAGCGTGGCTTTATCGAATTTTTTGCCCACAGGGATCGACAATGTTACAACCTGGTAGGATGAATCTTGAAAAGCACGGATGGCTTCATCAACCGTGGCAAAATTGTCAAGGCAGTATTGGGCCCAGAGGCTGACCGACAAGCCGGGAAGTTTTTCGTCCCTAACCCCATAATCACTATTACCGAGCCAGAGCAGGTTGGCTGCTAATCCTTTTTCATTCAGGCCGTCACTAACGATGCATTTGCCTATTGTGGATGAAACGACAACCAAACTGCCGTATTTCGACGTCCATTTGAGAGAATTTTTGCTGATCATACCGTCGCGTTGTATCCCTCGGGGTAAAATCCATAGATCTGTTGGAGTGTTATCCGGCCAATCCATGTTCCGTCCGCATAAAACTGCATGGCCGTTATTAGAAGATAGAACGCGGCTACAGGCCAAAACTTCATTGTGGCAAAGTAATAAGACAAATCCGGCCAGTAAAGTTGTTAAATAGAAAAATCCTACTGTTTTTTTAGAGTAAGACATATTTTATCTTCCGAACCTGCTGATAAGAAAATCACCCGCGAGATTGCTTAAAAATATCACAACGATAGCTGTGAGAACATGGGTAAGAACAGGCAAATACAGGTTATCTCCCTCATTCTTTGCGATCAAATAACTCAGCGCGGCAAGAAGAAGAAGGCCCAAAACGATCGAAGATATTATTGCCGTATTAAGCGGCAGAATTAATATCAATGCTATAAATCCAAATGAAATGAGAGCCCTGGAAATAAAGTTCAAAAAAGTGGAGATCCAGACCTCGCCTGTCTCGATATTCTCGGATTCCTGGAATATGTGGATGCCGAAAGAATCGGCGATATTATCGGCAAGAGCTATCACCAGGATGCCGCCGATTATGCTTATTTTTGCGTTGGCTTGCATATGCAGGCCAGCCATCAGCGCAAGGTTAGTTATTATTGCCGATGTAGAACCGAAGCTGAACCTTGTCTGCCAGCCGCGGGCCTTTTCCGTTATCTTCCTTAACATATAAAAATTATACCATTATGTTGCTTCGGGAAAATGAATGATCAAGAAAAAAACAGGGGAAATTAATCCCCTGCTTTTAATTTTGTCCTGGGTCCGGACTATTTCTTAACCGGGACCGCCTTAACCGGGGCCGCCTTAACTGGGGCTGCTATAGCTGTTACCGCAGGTTTTGTTGCTTTCACCGCTGTCTTGTGAAGCCTTTTCGCTAAAACAGGGGATGATGCTACTATACCAAAGCAAACCACGGCTACCAATAAAGCACTTACTATCTTTTTCATTAAACTCACCTCCTCGCGTATGTAATTAAATCCGGAAAATCCGCTTATTTCTTTACGGACATCTTTCCAGCCTCTGTTGTTGCTGTTTTTCCAAGTTTAGGTGCCATTTTTTTCATTCTCATCACTTTTGCTTTTGCGGGATTGCAGGTCTTGTCACCGGTATTTTCGCAAGTTTTTGGAGATGCATAAGACATGGACGCTAAAAAAAAGACTGCCATGCACATTGCGATCGTTTTCTTACCCACTGAACTCACCTCCCTTAACTAATATCAAACTATCTGCGTTTAGTATATTCTCGCGTCATTAAACGGATGTTAAAGGATGATTAGAATTTCATTAGAAGTCATTCATGATATAATCTTCAGGAAATGAAGATATTGATCATAGAAGATGAAAGAAAAATATCCGCTTTCATTCAAAAAGGCCTGAAAGCGGAGCATTTTACGGTTGAGACCGCTTCTGACGGTGAAGAAGGCCTTTTTATGGCACAGGAGGGCGATTACGACGCGGTGATCCTTGATGTTATGCTGCCCAAAATAGACGGGATCACGGTCTGCAAAAAACTGCGAATTAACGGAAAAAAATGTCCGATAATCATGCTCACAGCAAAAGACAGCATCGAAGAAAAGATAGCGGGCCTTAATGCCGGCGCCGATGATTATATGACAAAACCCTTTTCCTTTGCGGAGCTTCTTGCAAGGATAAAAGCTCTTACAAGGAGAAAAGGCACCGTATCAGGGGAGATAAGAGTAGCCGATCTTATTTTAGACCCCGACACTTTTGAAGTTAAGAGAGATAAAAAGAATGTCGTACTTTCCGCGACAGAATTCAAGCTTCTTAAATTCCTGATGGAAAATTCTCCGAGGCCGGTCTCAAAAACAAGAATACTCGAAGATGTGTGGGGTTATGATTTCAGCCCTGAAAGCAATATTGTTGATGTTTACATTAAATATTTGCGGGATAAGATCGACAAAGGGTCAAAAAAACCTCTTTTGCATACTGTCCGCGGGATCGGGTATAAAATATGCGGACAAGATTAACAATAATCATCATTTCCGTCCTTACACTGATACTTTCGTTCTCTTCGACCGTGTTATATCTGTATTACAGGATCAATATAATTGAGGCGTTTGAATATGGATTATACGATTTCGCCAATGATATTGTAATAGAGATCGCGAAAGATCCTGCGGAGTTTAAATTGAGGCCGCAGGAATATTTAGCGCATCCCAGCAAGACTGTTTTTGCCACTTCCGATATCCTTGTAGAGTTTACTGACGTAAAAGGCGTACCCCTGACAAAATCCCAGAGGCTGAATAATGAATATCTGCCGTTCATCAATGACGGAGACGGTATATTGTCGGACGTTGAGATGCCTGACGGGACAAAAATGAAGGTTTATCAATGTTTGATTGAAATTAACGAGACCAGCATAGGTTATCTGATCGTTGCCGCGCCGGTCTCACGGATATACCAGCATTTGGAATATCTTAAACTGGTGCTTTCCGTTGTAATGTTATCAACAATAATGATAATCGGTTTTGTCGTCTCGCTTATCGTTTCTTACGGGATAGTGGAAAACCAGAAGAAGTTCTTAGCTTTTGCTTCGCACGAGCTCAGGACCCCTCTGTCCGTTATTTCCGGAACAGCGGAGATCGCGCTGAGAAAAGGATCAAAAGATGATGATTCCCGCCAGGCATTCAATGAAATAAAAGAACAAAGCGATTTCATGGGCAGGCTGGTCTCAAATTTTATGTATATCTTTAAAAGTGCGACAGGGTCCGAAAAAATAAGCAAAAAGCAGTTTGATCTTTCAGATATGATCGTGAACGAGGCGCAAATGACCAAAAGCAGATATCCGGGAAGGAATTTAATCCTGAATTTGTCCGATGAATCATTGATCAACGCCGATGAGGGTCAGATACGAAAGGTCATCGGCAACCTCCTTGAAAATTCGGCCAAGAATACAAAGGAAAACGGCCGGATAGAAATATCTGTCGAAAAAAAGGCCGGGAAATTCACGGTCAAAGTTTCTGATGACGGTCCGGGCATAGACCCAAAATTGCAAAAGAAAATATTCGATATATTTTACCGGGTTGAAAGGACCGGAAAAGAAGGGATGGGGCTCGGGCTTGCTATCGCAAAATGGGTCGTTAATGCCCACAGAGGAAGGATAAGCGTTAAGAGCGAAAAGGGGAAAGGGTCTGTATTTACAATTGAGCTGCCGGCCGGCAAGGTTTAAGCGGTCAATCTATTCAAAGCCTCAATATATTTTTCTGATGTCTTCGATATTATCTCCTCGGGTAGTTCAGGCGCTGGGGGCTTCTGGTCCCATTTGATGGATAGCAGATAATCCCTGGTGAACTGCTTGTCAAAGCTTTTTTGCGGTCTTCCAGGCTTGTAATCGTCTTTGGGCCAGAAACGGGAAGAGTCGGGGGTCAAAACCTCGTCAATCAGTATTATTTCATCATTATAGAAGCCGAACTCGAACTTGGTGTCGGAGATGATAATGCCCTTTTTAGCTGCGATCTCGGATGCTTTGTTGTATAAAGCGATCGAGGCCTCTTTTATCATTTTTGCGGTCTTATTTCCTAAGAGCATTTTTGTTCTTTCAAAGTCGATCGTCTGGTCATGTGTCCCGACCTCTTCTTTTGTGGAAGGAGTAAATATCGGTTCAGGGAGCTTATCCGATTCTTTTAAGTCTTTTGGAAGTTTTATCCCAGAAATAGTTCCCGTCGTCTTGTAATCTTTCCAGCCTGAACCGGAAATATAGCCTCTCACAATACACTCAACCGGAAGAGGCTTGGATCTTTTCACGAGCATTGAGCGGTCTTTAAGATTGTCCGCGTATTCTCTGCATTCTTTGGGATAATTTTTGGGATCAGCGGAGATGAGATGATTTTCAATGATATCTTTTAGAGCGTCGAACCAAAAAAGGGATATCTTTGTCAGAACCTCTCCTTTTCTGGGAATGGGATTCGGCATGACTATATCAAAGGCGGAAAGCCTGTCAGTCGCGACTATCAGAAGGTTTTCTCCAAGGTCATATATGTCCCGCACCTTGCCGCGGTTGAATAATTTTAATTTTGGAAAATCAGTATTATAGACCGTTTGTCTCACGTCTTATGCGTTACATCCATATTAAGTTTTTTCAGGTTCTCCGTCTCGCCGAACACGACCAGGATATCACCCTTTTCAATAATATTATCGTCCGTCAGGTTGAATATCAGTTCTTCACCCCGTTTTATCCCGAGTATCGTCACGTGGAACCTTCTTCTGAGCGCGAGTTCTCTGATAGTCAGGTTTTCCATTTTAGCGGGCGCTTCTACACTGACGATATTTATATGCTCGCCGAGCTCGATATAGTCAAGGATCCTGTCCGAAGTCATCTTGTTGACGAGTTTTATGGCAGTATCCTGTTCCGGGTACACTATCTGGTCCACCTGCAGTTTGACCAGTATTTTTCCGTGGAGCGTGTTTTGGGCTTTTGCTATGACCTTTTTTATCCCGAAACTTTTGCAAATCTGGCATGCGATGAGATTAGATTCGATATTGGAGCTCTCGCTTATTATCGCGATATCGCAATCATTGATCCCCGCTTCTTTAAGAGCGGCCTCATCTGTTATATCCCCGATATATGCGTGGGTCACTTCGTCCCTGACCTGCTGGATCTTATGCTCGTCCTTGTCCATGACAATGACCTCTTGCCCCCTGTAGAACAACTCCCTGGCCACCTTTGAACCGAACCTCCCGATCCCAAGAACCGCAAATTGCTTTTTCATTTCCCCCTCCTTTATTAACCTATCGATATTCCTTCTTTTGGATATTCAATATGATGTTTGCCTTCGTGGCCCGACAGAGCGGCAAGCAGCGTGAGGGCCCCGACGCGTCCGATGAACATAACGGATATAATGACTATTTTACCGGCATCTGACAGAAAAGGCGTAATGCCCGTCGAAAGACCCACGGTGCCAAACGCCGAGAATACTTCAAAAGCGATCTCCATAAGCGAAAATTTCTCTATGCCGTTCAACATGAACACCGCGCACGCGACAACTATTATCGAAAGAAAGAATATCACGAACGCGCGCCTGATAGTCTCGGCAGGGATCTTACGGTCAAATAAAACGGTATTCTTATTGTTCTTCAATGTTGCGATGATCGTCCACGTGATCAGGGCGAAAGTAGTCGTCTTTATCCCGCCTCCGGTACCGCCGGGGCTTGCACCTATGAACATCAGCCCCATCATGAGCAGGAGCGTTGTATGGGAGAGATGTCCGATATCAAGAGTATTAAAACCTGCGGTTCTCGGCGTGACAGCCTGAAAATAGGAAGACAGGAATTTCCCCCCGACGCTCAAGCCGCCCATCACGGAAAGATTATTGAACTCCATGGCAAATATTGCGAGCGTTCCCGAAATTATCAGAAACGCGGTCGTGGCTATGACGGTCTTTGACTGGAGAGAAAATCTCCGGTTCTGGATAATATCTGCTATTACCAGGAACCCGAGGCCGCCAAGTATTATCAGAGAAGTAATAGTCAGGTTGACAACGATGTCGGCCTTGTAGGCGGTCAGATTGGCAAAATTAGCTGGGAGGGCGAACCCCGCGTTGCAAAAAGCGGATACAGAATGAAATATCGAATACCATAAGGCATGTCTCAGTCCAAGTTCAGGCAGCCATCTAAGAAAAAGGATCAAAGCCCCTGCACCTTCTATCACAAAGACGATGCCGAAAATCCTTTTGACGACATTTATTACGTCATTTGTGGAATGGATGTTAAGCGCTTCCTGAACCGCAATTTTTTCTGTGATGAACATCTTCTTCCTGAAAAGAAGAACCAGAAAAGTGGAAAAAGTCATATATCCGAGACCGCCGATCTGTATCAACAGGAGTATGATGAACTGTCCGAAAAATGAAAAATGGACCCCCGTGTCAAGGCATACTAAGCCTGTCACACAGGTGGCTGAGTTCGCGGTAAAGTAAGAGTCAAGGAACTTTGTAAAAGTTCCGTTCGACGAAGATATAGGCAGCTGCAGCAGCAATGCGCCCGCCAGTATCACGATGAAAAAACTTACAGCTATTACTATCGACGGCCTGATCTTGAACATATTATTATTGGATTATTATACATTATAACAGGTGAAAATTGCAAAAAAGCAGCAGGCTTAATCCTTATGTTATAATTAAAATTGAGAATATATTTGGAAGGAGAAAACAATGCCTTTAGTTTCTACAAGAGAGATGTTCAAGAAAGCCTATTCCGGAGGATATGCAGTAGGTGCGTTCAATGTAAATGACATGGAAATCCTGCAGGGCATAGTGGATGCAGCTAAGGAAGAGAAAGCTCCGTTGATCCTCCAGGTGTCTGCCGGTGCAAGGAAATATGCGAGGCACGAATACCTGGTCAAATTAGTTGAAGCGGCGCTTTTGACCGCCGACCTTCCGATAGCCCTGCATTTGGACCACGGCGAGGATTTTGAGGTGTGCAAATCCTGCGTGGACGGCGGGTTCTCGTCCGTGATGATAGACGGCTCCAAATATCCTCTTGAAGAAAATATCCGCCTGACAAAACAGGTAGTTGATTATGCGCACCCTAAAGGAGTAACCGTCGAAGCGGAGCTTGGGAAATTGGCCGGTGTCGAAGATGCAGTAAAAGTGGCGGCAAAGGACGCGACCTATACAGACCCTGACGAGGCCGAAAGATTCGTAAAAGAAACAGGTTGCGATTCGCTTGCTATCGCGATCGGGACTTCTCACGGGGCGTATAAGTTCAAGGGTGAAGCAAAATTGGACCTTGCGCGGTTAGCTGAGATAGCAAGAAGGCTCCCTAACTTTCCCCTCGTCCTGCACGGTGCGTCTTCGGTTCCTCAGTACCTGGTAGACGAATGCAATAAATACGGGGGAAAACTTCCCGGAGCCAAGGGTGTCCCGGAAGAGATGCTCCGTGAGGCGGCAAAAGGCGCGATATGCAAGATCAATATCGATACGGACCTGAGACTTGCTATGACGGCGACGATAAGAAAAATATTCACGGAATCTCCCGCAGAATTTGATCCGAGAAAATATCTCGGCCCGGCAAGGGATGAGATCAAAAAGGTAGTAAAGCACAAGATATCCGATGTGCTCGGCTGTTCCGGTAAAGCTTAATATTGAAAGAAAAATATCAAAATCACGCAAAGTCAGGATTAGCGGACAAACTTCCGAAAATAGAAATATTCGAGAATAATTTTCAGGATTACGAGATCACGATTATTGAGCCGGAATTCACTTCCGTCTGTCCCAAGACCGGCCTTCCCGACTTCGGGACTATCACCATCAAATACATCCCCGGTAAATTTTGCGCCGAGCTTAAATCTTTAAAGGCATATTTCAACTCTTACAGGAATATCGGCATCTTTATGGAGAACTCAGTGAACAGGATACTGAAAGATTTTGTTTTTGCCTGCAAACCGAAGAAGGCTGAAATTGCAGGTGATTTCAACCCGCGCGGGGGGATAAAGACGGTGGTCAAGGCGTGTTATCCGAAAGGCCACCAGCCGAAAAAGAAATGACTAATGACGAATGACTAATTGAGGAAGGATTATTTGATAATTAGACATTAGAAATTAATTTATCTTTCCAGCTTCATTAATGTGCATCCAACTTTTCCGCACCCCTCGCAGAATTCTTTTGTCCTGATAAGTGATTGCGGGGGAGGGGTAGAGAGCTCCTTAAAACCGAACTTTTCAAAGAATGCAGGGATGAGGGTCGTAAGATAAACATCCCTGTCAGTTTTTGAAAGAAGATCGCCGACGATCTTTTTAGCCAGACCTTTGCCGCGGTATTTCTCAACGACGCCTAAAGTCCCCAACTCGATCGCGTCGCCCCGCTTTTTAAGCCTTCCAAAAGCGACTATATACCCTTTGTCTTCAATCACGGTAAAGTCCTCATAGTCCATGTCCTGCGAATCCAGGTCCATTTTATATGCCAAACCATAAATTGTTTTTATCTCATCGGGTCTTGCCGGGCGCATTTTCATGTTAATTTGAATTATAACATTTGGTTTGATAATATAAGAATGAAGACATGTCTATTATAGAAAAGTTCAAGAACAAAAAGATCGCGGTCCTTTACGGCGGCATTTCCGGTGAAAGGGACGTATCTCTGCGTTCGGGCAAAAAGGTCCACGAGTCCCTTGTCTCGCAAGGGCTGGATGCATTCCTGGTGGACACTAAAGAAGAATTCATCAGCGAACTCAGAAATAAAAAGCCGGATATCGCCTGCATAATGCTGCACGGAAGATACGGCGAGGACGGTTCTATCCAGGGGCTTCTTGAAATACTTGGTATTCCTTATACGGGTTCTAAAGTACTTGCAAGCGCGGTTGGCATGAATAAGGCGGCTTCAAAGAAAATATGGATGTCATGCGGCATTCCAACCCCTAAGTTCATCGAGATCGACAAAGAGAAAGATATTCCGGTACAGTGTGACAGGGTCAGCACGACTTTCCCTGTGCCACTTGTAGTGAAACCCGTTTCGGAGGGTTCGAGCCTCGGAGTGACAATAATCCATGAAAAGGACAAACTATTCGGGACGGTAGAAAGCACGGTCAAGGAGTTCGGGGATGTATTTATTGAAGAATATATAGCCGGCGTACAGGTGACTGTCGGGATACTAGGAACAGGAGAAAACGCCAGGGCCCTTCCGGTCCTTGAGCTTGTGACAAAATCCGTGTTCTATGACTACGCGGCCAAATATACTTCCGGCATGACGGAGTTCGTCATCCCTGCAAGGCTTCCGAAGCCCGTCTATCAAAGGGTTCAAAAGACCGCGCTTGACGCGTACAGGTCTATCGGATGTGCGGGGTTTGCCAGGGTGGACATGATCGTCGACAGCGACGGGACCCCTTATGTGCATGACGCCAACACTATACCCGGCATGACTGACCTTTCGGACCTGCCGGCCCAGGCGGCATCCGGGGGCATATCTTATGACGAACTTGTTCTGCGCATCCTTGAGAGCGCTTTGTAAGTGAAAAAGAAAGAAAAAAAAAGAAATCTCAGACCGGTCAAAGTGATCATCTTTTCCCTTGCAGCCGCGAGCTGTCTGATAATCCTGCTTTCACTTCCGGTCTGGAGGATCAACAATATCACCGTCACGGGCAATTCAATGATATCGCCCGAGCTGGTAAAACAAAAAGCCAACATCTCATTTGACGAGAACATCTTTTTTGTCAATTACCGCGAGGTGACGCGCCGACTCAAAGAGATACCGCAGGTGAAAAATGCGCGTCTTTCCGCAAAGATACCGTCAACGATCGAAATAAAGATCGAAGAAAGGACCCCTTTCGCGGTATTCCTTGTCGGCGGTGACTATATAGTCGTCGATGAAAAGGGCGTGATAATAGATTCCGTCAAGGGAAGCGCCCGCACGCAGATACAGGCCGAGGTATCGAAATTGCCGACAGTTATCGGTCTTCCGAAAGGATCGATAGTCGATGACAAAAGGGTCAGGCCGGACGTGATGTCGGCGATCGAAAAATCCTTCAGGACGCTGAGCCCGGTATTTACAAAAAGCAAGTTCGTCCTCGTGATGAAAAAATCCGACAGCCTGAGTATCCTGATCGATGACACGCTGGATGTAAAAATAGGATATCCGGATAACATCGACAGGAAACTGTCAAACCTGGCCCAGCTTTTAAGGTCCGCGGGCAGCGATACATCAAAGATCGAATATATTGATGTCCGCCTGGTGAACGATCCCGTGATCAGGTTCAAAAAATGATTTTCTTCTTGTTTTCATATAAAGATATGCTAAAATAAAATAGTCAAGCAGCATGAATTTCTCAAGAAAATCAGCAAACAGGTTTATTATTTATAGGGGGTTATGATTAGTGCAGGCCAAGGGTGATGAAATAAAAAGGTTCGCGAACATCAAGGTTTTCGGCGTGGGCGGAGCGGGCACGAACGCCGTGAACCGCATGATAGGCGCAGGGCTTAAAGGCGTCGATTTCTGGGTGGCAAACACGGACCTGCAGGCCCTGAACGTTTCTCTTTCGGACAACAAGATACAGCTTGGCGGAAAGCTCACAAAAGGTCTTGGCGCCGGATCCAATCCCGAGATAGGGATGCGCGCGGCCGAAGAATCACGCGAAGATATCGCCAAGGTCGTCGAAGGCGCTGACATGATATTTTTGACCGCCGGGTTCGGCGGCGGCACGGGGACCGGATCCACGCCCGTAATAGCCGAAGTTGCAAAGGACCTCGGCGTCCTGACGATAGGTGTAGTCACAAAGCCGTTCAAATTCGAAGGCCCTGTCAGGACAGCTCAGGCGGAGAACGGTATAGCTCTTTTAAAAGAAAAAGTCGACGCGCTGATAGTCATCCCCAACGATAAACTTCTCCAGGTGATTGACAAAAGGACCTCCATCATCGATGCCTTTAAGGTCGCGGACGATGTGTTGCGCCAGGGCGTCAAAGGCATCTCGGATCTGATAACTGTTCCCGGACTGATCAATCTTGATTTTGCGGACGTGCGGACGATAATGATGGATGCGGGGTCCGCGATGATGGGCATCGGGCTTGCCGGAGGGGACAACAGGGCGATAGAGGCGGCCGAGCAGGCGATCTCTTCCCCGCTGCTTGAAGAGACGATAACAGGCGCTAAAGGCGTGATAATGAACGTGACCGGCGGTTCAGACCTGACACTTTACGAGGTCAACGAAGCAGCTCAGGTCATCTACAACGCGGTGGACCCGGACGCCAATATAATATTCGGAGCAGTGATAGACGAAAAAATGCAGGGTGATATCATGATCACAGTGATAGCTACAGGCTTCAGGCAGAGGGCCGAGTCGGGCGCGGTAATATTCGAGCAGGCTTCAAAGACAGTCCCTCAAAGTACGCCTCATGAAAAGGTTCCCCAGCAGACCCCAAAACCAAAACACTCTATCGATGTCCCGGAGTTCCTGCAGAACATAGCCTCAAGATTCTGATCTCTTTAATAAGTCCGGCAGTTTAATACGTCCTTTTTTCCCAGCCATCCTCTTCTCGCGATACCGATGCCTAATTCCATATGAGACAACTGAACGGCAGAATGTGAATCAGTACCTATCGCTATCTTCACGTCCTTTTCTTTTGCAAGACGGCAGTTGATGTCGCTCAGGTCAAGCCGGTCGGGATAGCAGTTGAGCTCAAGCGCCTTTCCGTATTTTTTTGCTGCAGCGGCAAGCCTGTCAATATCCAATTTATACGGGTCACGCCTGCTGAGCAGCCTTCCCGTCGGATGGCCGATGATAGTGACGAATTTATTTTCCATCGCCTTAATAATCCTGCCCGTCATCTCGTCTTCGCCCATGCCGAACCTTGAATGGACCGAAGCTACCACGACATCAAGCTTTTTAAGTATTTCATCGTCAAAATCAAGGGACCCGTCAGGTAAAATATCAACTTCGGAGCCTTTCAGTATCCTGATGCCTTTTATCTTCCTGTTCAAACGGTCGATCTCCCCCATCTGTTTTAGAAGCTCTTTTTCGGTCAGGCCACCGGCTATCTTTGTGGACTTCGAATGGTCAGAGATCGTGATGAACTCATACCCAAGTTTTTTTGCGGCCTTAGCTATCTCTTCTATGGTGTCCGAGCCGTCGCTGTAATTTGAGTGGACATGAAAATCGCCTTTTATATCTGAAAGTTCTATCAGTGTCGGGAGCTTCCTTTTTTGCGCTAGCTCCACTTCTCCGCTGTCCTCTCTTATCTCTGGCGGGATGAACTGCATTCCCAGGGCTTTGAAGACTTCGCCCTCGCTTCTTCCTGCAACGCATCTCTTGCCTTTGAAGACGCCGTACTCGTTAAGCTTCAGGCCTTTTTTTATTGCGGCATGCCTCATTTTGATATTATGCTGTTTTGATCCCGTAAAATAATTAGATGCCGCCCCGAAACTTTCCTCATCGACCACACGCAGATCGCTGTCCATGCCGTTCTTCAGGCTGACCGATGATTTTGTATCGCCTTTCGCGACGATATCCCTGACTTGCGGGAGTTTTGTGAAGACATCCATCACCGCTTTCCTGTCATCAGAGGTCGCAAGAATATCTATATCTCCGATGTTCTCTTTCATCCTGCGGAGGCTTCCGCATATAAGTATCTTCTTGACGCACCTCGATCTTTTAAGGATGCTTTCGATCTCCTTAGCAAAAGGCAGGACATCGCCGATATAATGCTTTGAGGCCCTTGTTTTATACGAATCAATGCCTTTGATGATATTTTCGATCCTCTTTTTTTCCACTCCGGGAAGACCCCGGAGCTTGCCGCTTTTCGCGGCTTTTTCAAGATCGTTTACATTCCTGATCCCGAGTTCTTTATAGACCATCTTGGTGAACTTCGGGCCGATGCCCTGGATGTCCATGATACCCAGAAGGCCTTTCGGTTCTTCCTTGAACAGTTCATCTATGATCTTTGGATGCCCGCGTTCTATTGTTTCCCCGATCTTATGGGAGATGCTGTCGCCGATGCCCGTAATCTTTTTGAGCTCCTCTATCCCGCCGGAGTTGTAAATGTCCTCGATACTCTCGGGATAAGCCTCGATCGTCTGCGCGGCCTTTTGATAGGAACGTATCCTGAAGGGGTTCTCGTCCTTTATCTCGAGAAGTTTCGCGATGTCGTAGAAATATTTTGCTATCTGCTGGTTGTCCATTTAAGCCAGAGCTTTTACGATCGCTTCGCCGAACTGCTTTGCCGACTGCGGCCCGTCGGCAGTGATCACCTTTCCGTCGACCTCCACACTTGCAGCCGTGTAATGAGCACCGTATTTTTCAAGGTCCTGTCTTACTCCCGAGAAAGAAGTCGCCTTTTTTCCTTTTAATATTCCCGCGTGCGCCAGGACAGCCGCTCCCGCGCAGATCCCGCCGACGACTTTCCCAAGAGATACCGCATCTGTCAGTAGGCCGTGCGCTGTCTTATCTTCGAAAAAATCATAAGCTCCAGGTCCTCCTATAAAAAATATTCCGTCAAAATCAGATGCTTTAGTCTCGGAGAGGGCCATGTCGCACTCAGCCTTTGCGCCCAATTTTCCAAGGCAGGCGCCTTTTTTTGCGGAAACAGTCCTAACGAAGATGCCGTTCTTTTCAAGTATCTCTTTAGGATGGAAATATTCTTCGTCCCTGAAAGCTTCATGTGCGATCACCAGCACGGCTTTTTTCACTTGCGGCTGCTCCTATCTGCAAAGATGGGTCTTTATCTCAAATAGCTTTACAAGGTCTGTCTGGGCGATTATGCCGAGCAACCGGCCGTTCTCGACCACAAGGAGTTTTCCGAGGCCTGACTTGGTGACTTTAAGCAGAGCTTCAAGCGCGTCATGTTCCGGGCATATCAAAAGCTCCTGTTTGGCGGGGACAGTCAGATCCCTGACTTTTGTCAAAGGTTTCCGGTCGTCCGGTATCTGTCCGACATCCTGCAGTGTGATCAGACCTAAAAGTTTGCCGTTCTCGACGACCGGAAATCCCATGTGGCGGTGTTTATAAAAATAATCCCTTATCAGCCTGTCGATCGTGAGTTCGGGATGGACGGTTATTACATCCGCGACCATCACGTCCCTGACCGGGACGCCCAGGAGGGCTTTTTTCAGTATCAGCTGCTGGTAGCAGAGCTCGGCCGCCTCGTGCAGGAAAAGCCCTATAACGATGAACCAGATACCGGTGACGAACTGCATCATATAAAGAAAGAAAAGTCCGGTCATCATGAAGGCGAACGAGAAAAGTTTTCCGAATATCGTGGCTATTCTTGTCGCGTCCCTGAGGTTCCCGTTGAAATGCCATATCACCGCCCTGAGGACGCGGCCGCCGTCAAGCGGGAATCCCGGTATCATGTTGAAGACAGCTATAGTAACGTTCATCCACCAAAGATATCTAAATGTTTCAACCGAAAGACCGCTTATCCCCATAGCGGTTAAAATGCTCATCAATACGAATGAAAAAGCGGCCATTGACAGACTGAAAAAAGGCCCCGCAAGCGCCATTTGGAATTCGATGTTTGGCAGTTCCGGCTCACTTTCCATCTGCGCGACCCCGCCAAAAATAAAAAGGGTTATCTTTTTTATGGCCAGGCCTTTCTTCTGCGCTATATATGAATGTGCGAGCTCGTGCAGAAGCAAAGAGACGAACAGCAGGAATGCCGCGATGACGGAGGCTATCCAATAATGGAGAGGCGGAAGTCCCGGCACGCGGTATGGAAAATGGAGTGTGGCAAGGGTCCAAGTGACGAGCCCGAATATCAGGAGCCACGAATAATTTATCTCTATTGGGATGCCGATAAGCGTGCCTACTTTTATGGCGGATCTCATTTGTGAAAATTATATCATATTGCAAATCAGAGTATCTTGTTTTCTAAAAAGAGTCCTCTTGTCATTTCAGGATCGATATACCAGTGAGGATCGCCGTCTTTGATATGTCCCGGCAGGGTGAATATCCTTATATCGCTTGGTTCGATACTGCGGGCAAAATTGGCTATACGCAAAAGGCCGGTAAATGAGATGTCCGTTTCGATCGAAGCCTTTACGGAAGGAATGATCCACGGCAGCCTTACAAGCGCCGCCGGCGAAGACAGTTTCTTAAATATCTGCTTAAGAGAGGCCTGTTGCCGCCTGACCCTGGCGATATCGCCTTCGCTGTCGTGCCTGAACCTCACGTATCCTTCAAGCTGTTTTCCTGAAAGCCTTTGTTTTCCTTTTTTCAGGTCGATATGCAGACCTCCCCAGTTATCGTCGTAGCGCATATTTTTTTCGACATAGAAAACTAATCCCCCGAGGCTGTCGACAACGGAGACGAAGCCCTTTGTATCTACCGTCATATAGCCGTGAATATCGATGCCGATAAGCTGTTTGACGGTCGTTTTCACAAGGTCTTCTTTTCCGTTCAAATATGCTTCATTGATCTTGCGGGACCCGTATCCCGGGATATCGACGAACGAATCCCGCGGTATTGAAACAAGGGTTATTTTATTGATAAAAGGGTTTATCTGGGCCAGGATCAATGTATCGGACCGGCTGTTTTTAACCATATTATGGAATTCATCGTAAGAATGATCCTTGCCGATCAGTATGATGTTCAATTTTGACCCCGGGACAAATAACATCAGGGCGTGAGGTATGCTTCTCGGCATAAAAATGAAGAGCCAGGCATAGATCATCATCAGAAATATCAAAAGAAGGGCGATTATCCGCAAAAGATCTATTTGCTGCTTTTTCCGCATAAAAACATAATAGGCGATGCCATAAATATTTTCAAGGAGGGAAGGGCCCCGGTGTCGGATTTTTCAACACCCAAGGCCCTCATTAAGGAAAGGATCTAAGAGGTACTTACAAGCTCATTTTCCGCTCCTTCGGCTTCTTCGGATTCCTCCGCAGTATTATCCTTTGCGGCTTTCAGGAACTTTTTATCCAGCATCATCATATTGTCTACCCAGATCTCGGTCGCCTGTTTCTTGACGCCTTTGCTTTCGTAAGCCTTTATCCGGAGCTTACCTTCTATCGCGACGGAGCTCCCTTTTTTGAGATATTCTCCGCAAATATTTGCGAGGCCTCTCCATGCGACACAATTAAAGAAATTGACATCACCTTTTTCCCCGTTCCTCGGGATGCCGTTCACCGCGACGGTAAAATGCGCTACAGGCACTTCGTTCTTTGTGAACCTGATCTCGGGATCACGCGTCAGATTGCCGGTCAGTATCATCCTGTTAAGTCCTGCCATTCATTATCACCTCCTTTTGGATGGAACATGAGCAATTTGCCCGCCGCATTAATCTGCTATAATACCCTTACGATGCGTCCCCGCCTTTTAATATTTTCAGCTTTATTTTTTACGGGCATTTTGTTGTCTTCATGCCAGAAGGCGACAGGGCCTTCGCCCCTGGTCGTAAAAGGGCCTTATAATGAGCTCGGCAGGATATTCGTCGTCGAATATCACAGGATCGAAGACGGAAAAGGCGAGTGGATAAGGTCCGCGGCCAATTTCAGGAAAGACCTTGAAAAATTTTATGCCGAAGGCTTCTGTCTTGTAAGTATCAACGACCTTTTCAACAACAGCCGTGTCAAAGTTCCTGAAGGAAGAAAGCCGCTTGTCATGACATTTGACGACGGACACCCCACACAATTCAGGTTTCTTATTGTGAAAGGTTCGACAGTCGAGGGCAGCGGCGGTATTCCCAAGATCGATCCGGACTGCGCCGTAGGTATACTTGACGAGTTCTGCAGGAAGCATTCGGATTTCGGCAGGGCCGCGACATTTTTCATAAATTCCCGGCCTTTTTATCAGAAAGAATGCCCATCGCTCTGGAAAGAGAAGCTGAAATATCTTGTCAGGACCGGAAGGGAGATCGGCAATCACACTTTGACCCACGCGAAACTTTCGGACCTCGATTTTAACGGCATAAAGAAGGAGATCGCGCTGTTGCAGGCAAAGATCTATGAGGCAATACCTTCTCATGAAGCTTCTTCAGTTGCCCTGCCTTTCGGCATTTTGCCAAAAAGAGGAAGATGGCTCCTGCAGGACGGTACTTACGGAGGGATAACCTATCATTACAAAGTCGCGTTCCTTGTAGGCTGGTCCCCGGCGACCCCTCCTTTCCGCACCGATTTTGATCCGGCAATGGTGCAAAGGATCCAGGCAAGCGATGTAGAACTTGATAAATGGATCTCCTACATGAAAAAGCATACCCGGGAGTTTTACGTCAGCGATGGAGACCCGAACACAATAACCTTTCAGCAAAAAGACGAAAAACTCCTGGATAAGACCGCGCTAAAAGCGGGAATGAAGATCAAAATCTATGACGGCGATAAATTTGTGAAAGAATCAAGGATCTCTTCCAAAAAAGACAGGATGAACAGAATAAGAACATCCGATAAAGGGGTCTATTATACTTTTCACAGTGCGGGAATTGAAAACCGCCTGGATGAACTTATAGAAAATTATAAAAAGACAGGGCTAAACACCGTTGTCATCGACCTGAAGGACATAGAAGGAGTTATCGGGACCCCGGTCGAAGTGCCTCTTGCCAAAAAGATAGGAGCTCTGGACAGGATATTCATCAAGGACTTTAAACAAGTCTTAAAGAAAATGCACGATAACGGGATAAGGGTCTCCGTAAGGATCGCGGTGTTCAAAGACAGGCTACTCGCAAAAAAAAGGCCTGATCTCGCCCTGAAGAGCAAAACAGGAAACGTCTGGACAGAAAATGACGGGGTCAACTGGGTCGATCCTTTTTCAGAAGAGGTCAGAAAATATAACATCGACCTCGCGGAAGCGGCGGCAAAGATGGGCGCGGACGAAGTCCAGTTCGACTATATTAGATTTCCCGAAAAAGGCAGCGTGAGCAATATTGCGGTCCCGCGTGACAAGGAAAAATACTACGCGGTCGAAAGATTTTTAAAGGAAGCTTACGAAAGGCTTGAACCATACAATGTTTCCATAGCGATAGACATTTTTGGCGTCATGGCCTGGCTCAAGGATATGGATATTTCAATAACCGGCCAGAGGATAGGGGAGATGGCAAAGTATGTCTTTGTGGTCAGTCCGATGCTTTACCCCTCGCATTTTGACAGAGGGTTTGACGGATATCAGAACCCGGTGGACGAACCCTATCTCTTTATTAAACGCGGGTGTGAAAAATCGCTTAAGCTGATCGAAGGGGCCGATGCAAAACTTGTCCCGTGGATCCAGGGTTTTGACTGGAGGGTGAAGAACTTCAGCGAGAACTATGTGCTTATGCAGAAAAAAGCTTTGGACGATCTGAAAATAAGGAGTTTCCTCGTGTGGAACGCCGGGAACAAATACTCGATCACTTACTCAGCGCTCCGGCACTTTAAGAACTAATAAATAACCTTGTTCAGCGGATACTCGACTATCCCTTCAGCCCCTGCGGCTTTCAGTTTCGGGATGATATCGCGGACTATCTTTTCTTCGATGATAGTGTCGACATCTACCCAGTTCTGGTCGCTCAGTTGCGCTATTGTCGGATTTTTCAGGGCCGGCAGGACCCCCAAAACGGCGTCAAGCCCGTTCTTTTGAACGTTCATCTTGAGCCCGACAAGGGTCTGTGCGTTCAGCGCGCCTTCAAGCAGCATCAGTATGTTTGTTATCTTCTGTTTTTTCCAGTTATCTTTTAAAGCGTCCTGGTTCGCGATGAATATAGTATTTGATTCAAGGACGGTATCGATGATCTCAAGATTGTTCGCGCGCAGGGAACTCCCTGTCTCAGTAAGCTCGACGATGGCATCCGCCAGCTCCGGCGGTTTTGCCTCGGTCGCTCCCCATGAGAATTCTACCGAAGCGTCCACGCCGTTCTTTTTTAAATATTCTTTCGTGACATTTACAAGTTCCGTTGCTACTCTTTTACCCTGCAGGTCTTTTGCGCTTTTGATCGGGGATCCTTTCGGGACAGCGAGCACCCATTTCACTTTCCTCAGTCCCTGTTTCGCGTAGATCAGGTCCTTTATCTTTTCCACCTTGCAGCCGCTCTCGACCGTCCAGTCGGTACCTGTCAGGCCGCAATCGATCACCCTGCTTTCCACATAACGAGCCATTTCCTGCGCCCTGATGAGCATAACCTCTATTTCTTCATCATCTATCGTAGGAAAGTATGACCTTGCCGATACCCTTATCTTGTATCCCGCTTTTTCAAAAAGCCCGAAAGTGGAATCCTGAAGGCTTCCTTTCGGAAGGCCGAGTTTTAATTTGTTTGCCATTGATTGTCTCCTTTATAGGTTATTTTATCACATCAGGGTAATATTGAACTTGCTTACCATCTTCACAGGGTGATAACTGAGCTTGGCCTTGCGAAGCCCCGCGTGCCCCATGTCCTGCTCGCGGTTTATAAATGTAAAGGAACTCCACGCGTTCCGTGCGAATTCCCTGTTTATCAATTGCGACAATCCCCTGATGGCCGGGTCTGCTTTTTCTATGTGAATAGCGGCCGTGTCATCGTTCAGCCTCTCCCCGAGGCTGAAAGCCTTTATCCTGCCGTTGATCTTTATGACCCCTCCCTTCAGACCGAGGAATTTGAAGTTGAGCAGGGCTTCTTTTACGACCGCTCCTTCACACTCGATATTCGGGAACTCTTCCGATTCTCTTTTTTTCCCGAGGCACCATTTTTCGTTAAGCGCGATGCATTCCCCGATATGGACGCTGTCCATGTCTTCATATTCAAAAGAACCGGATTTCAGAAAACTGTTGATATGGTTCCTTTTGCCGTCGTATTTTTTCCCTTTAAGCTCCATAAGGTCTTTTGCCAAATATATGTAGTCAAAATTGTCGCGGTCTTCCTCCGCCTTGAAAGCGGGATTTTTCCTTATGTATCTGTCAACAAAATATTTATTGGTTCTTATCACGGCAGTCCCCGTTGAAAGGCATTTCATAAGCGTGTCTTCCATTTTGTTCTCCCCGAGCGGCATCATGAAATAGCGTTTTCTGTCGGGGGCGGTGACATAAGCGCAAAGATTGCCGTTCACGAGCGTGAGCTCTGTGTTATCCGCAAGGCGCCAGATGAAGAAATTCGTGAAAGTATAATCGGACATCTCCAGGGGCCTTTTGGAATAATACTCTTCAAAGACGGGCTTGTCTTCTTTTTTAAGGGGCTTAAAGCCGGGGAACTGCGGAATATCCATTGGAAAATATTTTAGCATATCGGATGGCGGGCCGGCAGGCATCTTGACCCGGGCGTTTTTTCCATTTAACATATTTACAAATGGCGGAGACAAAAAAAGACGCATGGGGATCAAAGATCGGCATAATAATGGCTGTCGCGGGTTCAGTGGTCGGCCTTGGGAACTTTTTAAGGTTCCCGGTACAGGCGGCAAACAACGGCGGCGGCGCGTTCATGATCCCGTATTTTATCTCGCTGGTACTGCTGGGGATCCCCCTGATGTGGATAGAGTGGGCGATAGGCCGTTTCGGCGGGGTCCATGGCCATTCGACGGCGCCGGGGATGTTTAACCGGCTGTGGGAAAACCGCTTCGTCAAATATTTTGGCGTGATAGGGATATTCGGACCGCTCGTGATCTTTATTTATTACACTTATATAGAGTCCTGGCTGCTTGGGTACGCGTTCTATTCGCTGACCGGAGTACTTACATCCATCCACGATAAGGCCCACATGGCGCAGTTCTTGTCCGGCTATCAGGGGCTCGCGTCAAACCAATATTTTTGCGGAATAAAAGACGCATATATTTTCTTTTTAATGACCTTTGCCATCAACATGTGGATCATTTACCGCGGCGTCTCAAAAGGTATCGAGCTTCTTTGCAAGATAGCGATGCCGGCCCTTTTTATCGCGGCGATAGTGATCGTTGTCAGGGTCCTGACGCTCGGCGCTCCAGACATGTCGCATCCGGAACTTAACGTCATCAACGGGCTCGGGTATTTGTGGAACCCGGATTTCAGCGCCCTGCTTAACGCGAAGACCTGGCTTGCGGCCGCGGGACAGATCTTTTTCACTTTGAGCGTGGGAATAGGCGTGATCCTGACCTACGCGAGCTACCTGAAAAGGGGGGACGATGTCGCGCTGTCGGGGCTTTCCGCGGCGGCGACGAACGAATTTGCCGAGGTGATACTCGGTGGGAGCATAGTCATTCCGCTCGCTTTTATGTTCTTCGGTCCGGCAGGCGTAAAGGACATCGCTTCCAGCGGGGCCTATAATCTCGGGTTTGTGACTATGCCTTTAATCTTTTCAAAAATATCGCTCGGCGCGTTCTTTGCTTTCCTATGGTTTAGCTTGCTTTTCCTTGCGGGGATAACATCATCCGTATCGCTTATCGAGCCCGCGGTCGCATTTGTCAAAGATGATTTCGGCTTTGACAGGAAAAAAGCCGCGCTCATCGTATCCGTGACCTCATTCCTTCTCTGCCAGCCGGCGATATTCTTTTTGGGGAACGGAGTGGTCGACGAACTGGATTTTTGGGGAGGCACGTTCTGCCTTGTCCTGTTCGGCACTATCGAGGCGGTGCTGTTCGCGTGGGTATTCGGGATAGATAAAGCCTGGGACGAGATACATCACGGCGCGCAGCTGCAGATCCCGAAAATTTATAAATGGATCATAAAATATGTCACCCCGCTGTTCCTTATCGCGATCCTAACATCATGGCTGTTCCAGCAGGGGATCTCTGTGATGACAATGAAGGATATAAGTCCCGCGAACGTGCCATATGTCCTATGGACAAGGGCCGGGCTTGTCGCGCTTTTCATCGGGCTGGCATTACTTGTCAGGACCGCCTGGAAAAAGAGGGGAAACCGATGAACTTTTACGGCTGGATATTTCTGACCGCCTCGTGGGCCGCCATCATCGGCCTGACGCTTTTCTGCTTCTACAAAGTTTTCACGGAGAAGGAAGAAGAGCTGTAAGATAAATTCGATGATCCTCCCGGTTCCCGATCAGCCCCTTTCGCCGGATGACCGCGTGAAATTCGCATACAAAACCGACGATAGATAATTAGAGGGGTATTTACTGTTACAGGAGGTATTTTTTAATGGCAGACATAGAGGTTACTATCAGTAGAGGACTATCGGTGCCGGATCTAAACAAAGACGGGAAAATACAATTGCGGGAAATAATGCCCGATCTGAAGTCTCCTTGCGACAGGCCGGTTATTGATTTGATATTAAAAAGTCATAAGGTTAAGCTGGGCATTACAGACTGTACCGTTGAACAACCGGAAATGACCCAAAAAGATCCGCAGGTAACCATCAAAAAATCGACAAATGTAATTATCAGGTCAAATGGCGAAAATGGCGAAAAGGTGCCTCAAATATTTATCAGTAGAACGCTAAGGGTGCCGGACCGAAACGGAGACGGGAAATTGCAGTTGTCGGAATTAATGCCTTATCTGACATCTTCCGGAAGGCCGGCCACCGACGTAATATTAAAAGGCCGGAGCGTACATTGTCCGAGTTTTATGGAATGGATCGTTGAAGAATCGGAAAAGAATAAAAAAGATCCGCAGGTAACCATTGAAAGATTAAACAGAGTATGTCGCGTGACAGAAGACGGAAAAAAACTTGAAATAATCATCAACCGGTATGATGAAACGAGGCTTTTTGAAGATGCGGCAAATGCTGCCTCAGACAAGGCAGAAAAAGCGGAAATAAATCTCGAGCAGGTAAAAGCCGAAAATGCCGCATCAAACGCAAAACTTCTTGAGACGGCAAAAAGGGACTTAATTGCGAAGCTATCGGTTTATGTAGACCTCACAAAATGTTGGCCGGACAAGGCGGATCTTATGAAAGCATTTGTCACCGGAATATCAGAAAAAGTGCACGCTGCTAAAAATATCCAGGAGCTTGTTGGTCTTAAAAAGGAAGTTATCGCGAACGTGAAAAGGATAAGTGATGATATCCAGAAACAGGCAGATCAGGTATTAAATGCAAGGTTCTATGAACTAAAATCCAAATGGTTTGAAAGTACCAGAATGCCTTATGAAAACGCAAAAAGGTTTGCGCCAAATATTATGGGATGTATATCGGAGATATTTGAAAAACTAAATAAAGATCTGAATGAAACCGGCAAAAAAGAACAGGTAGCCCAGTCGGAATTAACAAAAGCGGCTCAAATACAGGCAAAGCTTGATGCAAATAATAAGAAGCTGGAAGCGGTCCTGAATTCCGAGGAACTCGACGAGAACAAGGATAAAAAGATCCTGCCTTTGGTCGTAGAGCTCGCTAGATCCGGGTATCTGACTACGGAAGAGGAAAAGAACGCTGCGGAAGGCGGCATAAAGATTATTTCAGAGAGAATTAAAGCAAACGATGCCGCAAAAATAGCGGAGGATGCGGCAAAAAAAGCAGCGGATGCGGCAAAAAAAATTGCTGACAAAAAGAAGGCGGAACAAGCTGCGCTCCTGGCGCAAAAAGCAGCGGATGCCGCAAAAAAAGCGAAAGATGAAGCGAAAATAGCGGATACCAGGAAAAAGGCGGAACAAGCTGCGGCCCTGGCAAAAAAAAATGCTCCCCCTCCGGCGCCAAAACCGGAAGCAAGCCCGGTCGTTATTCCTGCCGGCGCTATCACGAATAGGACCGGTACTTTGGGGTATCTTAAAAATAAGATCACCAGAGATTCTGCCGTGATCAATTTCGCGGCTCCCAAAGAGAGGGCCAAATATAGCGTTAAGATAGTGACGGACAACGCCGTTGTAAATACCACAGTCGTAAACGTGAATGATAAAGACGGGACAATAGGTGTTTCGAAACTGGAACCGGGTAAAAAATACACGATTTACCTTATAAATAACGACGAATTCGATATATCAAACCGGATCGATATAGATACGGCAAAATAAGCACAGTTTATAGCCGAGCGGATGGCAGGCGGGTCAAAACAGCTGCCATCCGCTGACTACGAACCGCGGACCGCAACCCCCTTTTCCCATGCAAGTTTGGACCCCCAAAACCCGATAGAAATATAGAACGTCAAAGAGCGTCAGTTATCGAAGGTTTGCCTGCCTGCTGCAGGCAGGCCTGTTGGATTCGATATTTTTGTATAAGGAAAGAAAATGATCAAGGACTTGCCTGTTGGACTTGAATTATTTTTTTTTTTTTTTTGTATAACCGGACCCTCAGATGTTTTATTTGGGGGCTCCGGTATTTTTATGGCCTTTTATCCCGCTTCGCTCCGTCGCCATGCTCCGCAGCTTCGCGGGACAAGCAGGGGGCGGAATTCAATGAACAATATGACAAAGTTGAGTGGAAGCATATTACATGGGGTGGCAATCAACAACAGGCTTGTCACCCCTTCTAATGTGCTTCTTAACAGCTGCAGGCAGCTGTCTAAAATGGGCCATAGGAAAGAGGTGTAATATGTGCGAAAACATCGGACACGAGGAAGAAGACTTAAAGCGGGAAAATACCCCGGCAAGGGCAGGAGAGCCGAGTTACAGCGATTTTGAGCATATACTGGAGCGCGAGATAAAAAGCCAGCATAACGGCAAGTTTTGCATTAAAGAAACCATGGGATTTGAGCCAAAAATTGACGATATATACATAGAGGGGGATGGACCCGCTGGAGGCGGGGAAATCCTGGATCCAAGATGCAGCATTCAAAAGAGTTTTGGCAGTATTTTGAGCTCAGAGATGAAAACAATGAATTCCGTTTTAAATTATGAGCTTTATGCTTTGGATCTAAACAAAGGCATGGATATGACAAATACCGTGAGGATACATGATTCCTCAAATGCTTACGGCTTACAGCTTACGGCTTACGGCTCAGAATATGTGGATTCAGGCTTAGGGCTTTCCGATTCGCAGGAAATGGAGATTGAGTACGAGCTGAATATGAACTAGGAGAAAGGTTATAAAAATGAACAAATACAGATCAGGAAATACGAAAGGGGGAGAGTAAAATGGCAAGTATAGATTTTGAAATAACAGTCGGTGGTGCAAAAGCGAAACTAAAAGTGGATCAACAAAATATTGTAGATGTAAAAGGCAACAAAGAGCTCAAAGCTATTCCAAGTGTTTTGGAAAGAGCAAGAGCATTCATTAAAGATACTGATAACAATAAAACATTCAGCCAAGCGGAGATCAATAGAGGTATTGAAGAAGCAATAAAAAAAGGAGTGCCAATTAAAGTAGTTAATGGTGAGGTTCAAATATCTGGTCCAACACCAAACCCTGTAGCAACACCTACGTCAACAACGGAGAACCCCAAACCAGTACCGGCACCGAAATCAGGACCGAAACCGGCCGATAAACCCATTGCAGAACCAAAGCCATTAACTGCGGCCAACAGCACACTTAGCACGGATGAAGCGTTGATCAAATTATTTGAAACGATTGGTGGTACGAAAAAAGGAAATGGAGCCGAGTTTACTACAACAAAGCCTAAATTACTAGGGAAAACCATAACTAAAACCGAATTGAAAGTGAACGGTGGTAAGATCGAAATCATTATCAACGGAAATAAACAGAAGCAGGACTTAGATATTTCTAAAGGAATAAAAATAGCCGATCTAAAAAATCTTGGAATAGAATTCAAAAATGCAGACTTAGGCAGGCTTATCGATATGGTAAACCTTAATGGCGGAAATGCTGACGGAATAATCACCCTGGACGAACTCCAGATATTCTGGGCAAGGGTGCAATGGTTCGTTAATATGTCCGGAAGAACGTCCGGCAATATGAGCGAATTATATCTTTCGACCGCAAAGCAGTGGAACGAATCCGGGGTGACCTTCAGGGAGCTTACTGTGGCAGATGTGGCCGCAATAAAAAAATGCCATGATACTATCGGGAGTTTAACGCTTGCCCAAATAAACAATGCCGATGCGATCAGAAGCTGGGCATTTGGAACAACATCAAATGTTTCAACAGCAGGACTTGGAAGCATGCTCGATCCTATTGCGCGGACATATTACACCACTGCAAAGAGTTATAGCGATCTAGCCGATATTAAACAAAAACAATCTGTCCTCAAAGGTTTTGTGTTCGCGTCATATTTTGGCAAAGACCTCGACAGCAAGTTCATCGAAGGTTATTTTGGTATCAAGAAAAGTGATGAGCTGCCGGTGCTGAAGACAGAAGATGTGGGGCCTGAAGCGGGGAAAAGTTTACAAGCGTGGCTCAAAAAAGTATTGGATAAAAAGGTTGAAATACAAAAGAAGGACGATAAAGGGAAAGAAAGCAAGAAGGCGGGAGAAGTCAGAGCGTTTGGATATGAAATGGAAGGAGATGCGGCAAAACAGATCGCGACCCGTACTGAAGGCGAAATAAAAACAAACAGTAATATTTCCAAATTAAACGGACAAACTTATAGTGCGGACAACAGCACTTGCAGCTTGCCGGATCTGATAAAGAAGTTAATAAATAACAAATTTATTGAGAGCCAGATAACGGTAAAAGAGGGACTGATCAGTCCGAGCGATGACAGGACAAAGCCCGTCGATGTATTTGGGAAATTATATGCTATTGACAGCGAAAGGTTCTCGGAAGCAAAAGTTGACGAAAGAATCAAGAAGGGGAAATATGAGAGGGAGACGGTTGAAGTTGTCCTTGAAGAATATAACGCTGAGACCCTGAGTGATACGGGGGAAAGAATGGAGAAGGCCCCTAAAAAAACAATCATAAAACAGGGCGAAAGATACTTTATTGTAAATGCGAGCGGGAAATGCATAGAGGATGATTCAACGCCAAGACAGTTGCTTGGGGAAATATTCAAGCAGCAATCGGTTTCATCTGAAAATGTAAAGTTTGAGTTGCATGGCACAAACGGAGGTTATCTGTATAAAGTAACAAAGACAGCCGAGAAAAAGAGCCTGTCTGCCGATGACAAAATGATAGTTGAAGCAACATTTGAAAGCCCTGCCCCAAGATATATAACTGTCAGCGAATATGAAAAGGACAAGATGGTGAAAGAATGGATGGCTGAAAAAGTGAAAGAATATTCCGCAAAAGATGAGGCTGAAGGAGTAAGGGGATATTCGGCATTTGATTTCACGCAAAAATTGCCGCCAAAGGTATTGCTGGAAAGAGCAAACAAAAATAAGAAAACAGCCAGTGATGTGGCAAAAAGTGGCACGCAACAGAAACCGGCAACAGGTCCGGCCGTAGTGATGCCACCCGCTGCAGGTGCGGGTGCTCCACAAGCAGGAGCTGCTAAAGAAGGAGATAAAGGTTCTAAGGCAATTGCCGACAAGATGCTGAAAGATGAGAGCGGGACAACATTTGCAAAAATGCTAGTAATTAAAAGAAATAAGTTCGTTAAAATAACAACAGATCAATTAACTGATGAAAATGCCGAGTCGTCCGCAACGGCGGTCCTTGAAGAATTAAAGAGCGAAGACAAAACATTAAGTGATTATAGAGCAATACTTCAAGAAATAGCCAAGAGAGGTCAGCTCACAGATCCAGGAAAGAAATATGCTGCAAAGCTCGGAGTAAACGTCGACTGATAGGAGCTGAAAATGGCACAGCAGGCAGCTGCGGTTAATAATTCACAAGCTCCGGCAGCAACCGGCAGCACAGAGCAGGGCAAGCCGCTTTTTACCCAGCAGGAGATCCAAGCGTACAAAATACTTTTAAGGCAGATCAGGACAAAGATCCCCGCCGAAGAGCTGAGAAAGATGGACTATGAAAAAGCCTGCGCGATACTGCTGGCAGGAGACAAGGATAAAATATCTGGGCGGAGCGCGGACGAGGCGGGAGCAAGGCTGATACTGTATTACATACTTAAAGAGCTCGGTGCGGAGATCAAGATCAAAGAC